>NZ_JAHHZF010000013.1:0-173151 GCF_018729455.1 Prosthecodimorpha staleyi
AGCTCGTCAGGCTCATAACCTGAAGGTCGTCAGTTCAAATCTGGCCCCCGCAACCAAGCCATATCAAACGCCCCGTGGCCACCAGCCCCGGGGCGTTTTTTGTTGTCCAAACGCACCCCGCGGCCCGGAGAACGCCGACGCGAGATCTTCTCCGCACCGTTTCCAATGCGATTGCAGGGCGGGGCCGTGGCCGGCGGGCGACAGCGGATTGGCCTTCGGATAGTAACGGCGCCATCCGTTGTTGCGCCGCGCCGGTTTGGGCGGACGCGAACCGAGGTCGCCGCCCGTGGAAGCCGCCGCCATCCTGACCCCCTCAGCCCTCGCGCCGTTCCTGCTCAATGTCGCGCCGGCCATGCCGGTTTTCATCTGGGGACCGCCCGGCATCGGCAAGTCGGCGCTGGTGCGCGGCTTCGCGGAGGCGGTCGGCCTGCCCTGCGTCTCCCTGCTCGGCTCGCAGTTGGCACCGGAGGACATCATCGGCGTGCCGCAGATCGTCGACGGCAAGTCGCGCTTCTGCCCGCCGACCCTGATCGCGCGCGACGAGCCCTATTGCCTCTTTCTCGACGAGCTGAACGCCTGTTCGCACGAGGTGCAGAAAGCCTTCTATTCGCTGGTGCTCGACCGGCGCGTCGGCGAGTTCGAACTGCCGAAGGGCTCGATCGTGATCGGCGCCGGCAACCGGGCCGAGGACCAGGCGATCACCCGCCCGCTCTCCTCCGCGCTGGTCAACCGCCTGATCCATGTCCAGCTGCGCGCCTCGCCGCGCGACTGGCTCGACTGGGCGCGCCAAGCCGGCATCGATCCGCTGGTGCTCGCCTATGTCGAGAACCGTTCCGATCACCTTTGGTCGAAGCCGCCGAAACATGAGGAGCCCTTCTCGACGCCGCGCAGCTGGCACATGCTGTCCGACGCGCTCGGGGCCTATGGGCCGCGGGCGACCATCGACGACATCCGCGTGCTGGCGTCAGGCCTGCTGACCCCCGCCCATGCCCAGGCCTTCGTCGCCTTCGCGCGCATGCGCGAGCGGGCGCATGATCTCAACGCCATCCTGAAGGGCGAACGCGGCTGGCCCGACCGGCCGGAGGAGCGCGACATCCTCTATTTCATGGTCCACCAGCTGCGCGACCGGCTGATCAAGGAACTGCCCGACGAGGAGAGCCGGATGAGCCGCGAGGTGCGCGAGCTCGCCCTGCGCGCCAAGGACCTGATCGTCTCGCTGGCGCGCATCTCGACCGAACTCGCCCAGATCCTGGTCGCCGAGACCGAAAGCGGCGCCGCGCTGCCGGCCTGGTACACGGTCGAACTGGCCCGCGCCCTGCCGCGCCTCGCCGCGGCCCGGAAATGAGTTATGGCGCGCGCCCCGTCACCCCCTAAGGTGAACCTGCAGGCGATCTCGGCCGGCTATGACCTGCTGCGCGCCGATCCGCTGTTCGGCAGCCTCCTCGGCATCGCCGGCTTCGACGACCTGCCGCAGCAGCCCTTTC
Source organism: Prosthecodimorpha staleyi (assembly GCF_018729455.1). Lineage (NCBI taxonomy): Bacteria > Pseudomonadati > Pseudomonadota > Alphaproteobacteria > Hyphomicrobiales > Ancalomicrobiaceae > Prosthecodimorpha > Prosthecodimorpha staleyi. The sequence continues at coordinate 1,485 of NZ_JAHHZF010000013.1, forward strand.
CGGCCGACGGCTATGCGCGGCTGTTCTTGCGCCGGCTGAACACGCGTTATGCGACCCGCCTGACTGAAACTTCGAAGGTCACCCTCGAGGTCAATCCCTGGCAGCGGGCGACGCCGGCGGAATGGCAGAACGTCATCGCGCAATGCCTGCTCCATGTCGCCATGAACCATATCGACCCGGTCCGCACCGACCCCGCCTGGCGGGCGGCCTGCGAGGTCGAGGCGACGGTGATGCTGCGCCAGCTCTCGATCGGCCATCGGCCCGGCGACCTCGCGCTGCCGGACGAACAGATCGGCGCCCGCCGCCTCGACCAGCTGGCCGAGATGATCGCCGCGGAGGGCGCGCGGGGGCTCGACGACTTCGGCCGGTTCGGCACGGCCGGCACCGGGCAGCCGACCTGGAGCGCCGAGCCCGACGTGCCGGCTTTTCACGCGGCGATGCGGGCGCAGAACCAGGCCTGGTTCGCGAGCGCGGTGCGCAATGCCATCACCAATGCGGTCGCGACCGCCGGCGACACCGCCCGGGCGGCGCGCGGCCGACCGCGCAATCCGAATTCGCTGGCCGAGAAGGCGCGGTCCTGGTGCATCGCCGAATATCCGCTGCTCGCCGCACTTGCGGCGGCTTTCGACATCGTCGAGGATGCCGACATCTGCCAGCGCGCCGGGATCGCCATTGCGGCGGTCAATGCCGAGGAACGGCGCATCTACATCAATCCGCATTTCGCCTGGACTTGGCCGGCCATGCAGTTCGTCATGGCGCACGAACTGCTCCATGTCGGCCTGCGCCACGAGGCGCGCCGGCAGGGCCGCGACCCCTATCTGTGGAATATCGCCTGCGATTTCGTCATCAACGGCTGGCTGGTCGAGATGGGGGTCGGCAGCATCCCGACCCCGGGCCTGATGCTCGATCCGGAGCTGGGGCTGGAGCGGGATTCGGCAGAAGCGCTCTACGACCGGATCGTGCGCGACCTGCGCCTGCGCCGCCAGCTCGCCAAGCAGGCGACACTCGGCGGCGTCGGCCGGGGCGATCTCCTGTCGGAGCGGCCGCCGAGCTGGTGGACCGGGATCGGCTGCGATCTCGACAGCTTCTACCGGCGCGCGCTGGCCGAGGGGCTCGACCTGCATCTCGCCGGTCCGCCGCGCGGCCTGCTGCCAGGCGATCTCGTCGAGGAGATCCGGGCACTGCAGCAGCCGCCGATCCCCTGGGACGTGAAGCTCGGCCAGTGGCTCGACCAGTATTTCCCGCCCGCCGAACGCCGGCGCAGCTATGCCCGGGCGAGCCGGCGCCAGTCGGCCACGCCGGACATTCCGCGCCCGGTCTGGGAACGGCCGCCGGTCCCGGTCGCCAGCCGCACCTTCGGGGTCGTACTCGACACCTCCGGCTCGATGTCGTCGCGCCTGATCGGCCGGGCGCTCGGCGCCATCGTGTCCTATGCGCTCAGCCGCGAGGTGCCGGCGGTGCGGCTGGTGCAGTGCGACGCGGCCGTCCACGACATGGGCTATGTCGATCCGGAACGGCTCGCCGGCACGGTCGAAATCCGCGGCCGCGGCGGCACGGTGCTGCAGCCGGCGATCGAAAAGCTGTTGCGCGCCAAGGACTTCCCCAAGGATGCGCCGATCCTGGTGATCACCGACGGCGGCACCGACATACTGACCACCCCACGCAATCACGCCTTCCTGATGCCGGAGGGCGCCCGGCTCCCGTTCCGCTCGCTCGCGCCACGATTTGCCTTCGACGAGGGATAGAGGGCGCTGTCTCCACCCAGACTGGCCGCGAGCGCGGTTCGTTCGCGCTCCAGCGTCTCGGTGGTCTGGTCGGCGGTTGAAGCGGGGACCCATGGCGACCCGGCGCAAAGGCGGCGCTCCTCATTTCGAGGTGCTCTGAACCGCAACCTCGCTCCAATGCCGTTTCAGCGAAAGTCACCCGGAAAGGGAGGCGGCGAGTCGGAACTGCTCTATCGAGCGATTGTCGGGTGAGCGTCGTAGGCTGATTTTCAACTCACTTTTCCCTGCCGGCTTTGCGCCTGTCGTGCGCGCCTCTTCGGGGTGGGCCGCCGCCTGAGCGGCGGATAGCTCCTCTCTTCTCCGCAGTGGATGCGGTGAATAAGCTTGCCTTTTGCGGCGAATGATGGCCACGATCTCCGCAAATGCCGCGGTGATTGAACATGTATATCTACGAACACGAGGGCTGGCCGGCATTCAGGTGGAGCGATGGAGTGCTCAGCGCTCCGCTTGCGGCTGTCCGGCATCGGCAGGGGCGCTTGATCGGGCGGATGGAAGCGCTCGGCTTCCCGCTTCGGTCCGAGGCGCTGTTGCAGACACTGACGGAAGACGTGCTCAAGTCCAGCGAGATCGAAGGTGAGGCGCTGGACAAGGAACAGGTGCGCTCCTCAATTGCCCGTCGGCTTGGGCTCGATATCGGTGCGCTGGCACCGGTCGACCGCGATGTCGAAGGCGTGGTTGAGATGATGCTCGACGCCACGCAGCGTTACGACCAACCGCTGACCAAGGAACGGCTTTTCGACTGGCACGCGGCCCTGTTTCCGACAGGGCGCAGCGGCATGACGCGGATCAAGGTCGGCGCGTGGCGGGACGGCAGCGCCGGACCGATGCAGGTCGTTTCAGGACCGATCGGGCGTGAGCGAATTCACTACGAAGCGCCAGCCGCCGACAGGCTGGACGTTGAAATGGCGCGCTTTCTGGCCTGGTTCGAAGCGCCCACGGAGTTCGATCCGGTCATCAAGGCAGCGCTGGCCCACCTCTGGTTCGTCACCATCCATCCTTTCGACGATGGCAATGGGCGTATCGCCCGTGCCGTTGCGGATATGGCCTTGGCGCGATCGGAAGGGTCGCCGCAACGGTTCTACAGCATGTCGGCGCAGATCCGCATCGAGCGGACGGCCTACTATGAGATGCTGGAAGCCACGCAGAAGGGCGACATGGATGTGACGCCGTGGCTGGCATGGTTCCTCGCCTGCCTTGGCCGCGCCTTCGAAGGGGCGGAGGCAACGCTCGCATCCGTCATGGCCAAGGCGCGATTCTGGGAGCGTCACCGCGACGCGCCGTTCAACGATCGCCAGCGCGCGATCATCAACCGACTGCTCAATGGCTTCGAGGGCAAGCTGACGTCGTCGAAATGGGCTCTGCTGGCGAAATGCTCGCAGGATACGGCCTTGCGCGATATCGACGATCTCATGGCGCGGGGCGTTCTGGCCAAGGATGCCGCCGGCGGCAGGAGCACGAGCTATTCGCTGGTGATGGTGTAACGCCCATTTGCGCTTGTGCAGCGTCCCGTCATTCGGGGGCTCCGCACCGGCTGATCGCCTTCACAAGATGCGTCCCCTCGTCCATCTGCTTCGGGCGCTTCTCGAACCGGTTACCGCGGCGATAGGCTCCCTCTCCCCCGCATTTAGCGCAGCAGGCCGTGGCGTTCGACATGGGCGGCGAGGCCGAGGGCGTGGTCGCGGACCAGGATCTGGGCGCGGTCGGCATCGCGGCCGAGGAGGGCGGCCAGGATGGCGTCGTGTTCGGCCAGCGACCGTTCGAGGCGGTCGCCCTGGCGGATCGACACGGCGCGGATGGCGCGCACATGGATGAACAGGTTCTCGGACAGCCGCTCGATCAGCGCGCAGTCGCCGAGCGCGATGATCGCCTGGTGGAAGCGGATGTTGGCGTCCGAATACTCGCTGAGATGCGTCGCCGGTGCGTCCTCGACGGCGTCGAACAGGGCCTTCAGCCGGCGGATATCGGCGGGTTTGGCGCGGGTCGCCGCGAGGCGCGCCGCCATGCTCTCCAGGGCCGCCCAGGCATGGATCATCTCGATGATCTCGGCCTTCGTCTTGCGCACCACGAAGACGCCGCGGCGGGGTGCCGAGCGCACGAAACCCTCCTGCTCGAGGATCGACATGGCCTCGCGCACCGGCGTGCGGCTGACGCCGAGCTCCTCCGAGATCTGCCGCTCGTCGAGGCGGATGTCCTCCGGGCTCGAATAGATGTCCATCGAGGCGATCGAACGCTTCATGGCCTCGTAGGCGCGCGTCCTCAGCCTCTCGTTCGGTTCCGGCCTCGTGGCACGTGCGATCGTGTCGGATACGGGGCGGTCCAATGGATTCTCCTTGCGGCCCTCTGCGGGACCCGCCTAGCTTGCCAAGAAAATTCCATGACAGGTTACTGACAGCTGTCTGCGATGCAAGGGAGGGCCGAAAAATGGTTTGGCGGCCGCGCCGAAAACGCCGGAGCCAAGCGGCATATTCTGTCAACATGCTTGACCTAATCATGTTGTCACGCGGCATTTTGCCATGTGTGCGGCGCGGTAACCCGCGGAATAATCAGGGTGCAGCGCAATAGTCGCGATAGCCTGCGATATTTACTGACCGGCCGGAGTAGATCCCGGTTGATTGTCGGCCCTCTGACATACATTATGCCTGACGGCTCGGTCGGACAGGTCGCCGTCAGGAAGGCCCGTCCGCCAGGACCGTTGGGAGGAAACAATGAACACATCCCGCATTGCCGCCGCGGCGGCCGCCCTCCTCGTGCCCGGTCTGGCCGGCGCGACGTCCGCTGTGGCCTGGGAACCCACGAAGGCGGTGGAATTCATCGTCCCGGCCGGTACCGGCGGTGGCGCCGACCAGATGGCGCGGGTGCTTCAGGGCATCATCCAGAAGCATGAACTGATGAAGCAGCCTCTGGTTGTCATCAACAAGGCGGGCGGCGCCGGTGCCGAGGGCTTCCTCGACATGAAGGGCTCCGCCGGCAATCCGCACAAGATCGTCATCACCCTGTCGAATCTGTTCACCACGCCGCTGGCGACCGGCGTCCCGTTCAAATGGGACGAGCTGACCCCGGTCTCGATGCTGGCGCTCGACGAGTTCGTGCTCTGGGTCAACGCCAAGTCGCCCTACAAGACCGCGAAGGAATATGTCGACGCGGTCAAGGAAGGCGGCGCCGCCAAGTTCCAGATGGGCGGCACGGGCTCCAAGCAGGAAGACCAGATCATCACGGCCGCGATCGAGCAGCAGACCGGCGCCAAGTTCACCTACGTCCCCTACAAGGGCGGCGGCGACGTCGCGGCGCAGCTGGTTGGCGGCCATGTCACGTCGAGCGTCAACAACCCGATCGAGGCCGTGTCGCAGTGGCGCGGCGGCGAGCTGCGGCCGCTCTGCGTGTTCGACAATCAGCGCATCCCGCTGAAGGAGCCGGTTGCCGACGGCAAGTCGTGGAACGACATCCCGACCTGCAAGGAATCCGGTCTCGACATCGAATATCTGATGCTGCGCGGCATCTTCATGCCGGCCAAGGCGACGCCCGATCAGGTCACCTTCTACGTGGAACTCTTCAAGAAGGTCCGCGCGACATCCGACTGGCAGGACTTCATGGCCAAGGGCGCCTTCAACACGACCTTCCTGGCCGGCGAGGAGTATCGCGCCTGGGTGGCCAAGGAGGCGGACCGTCATCGCACCCTGATGGAAAAGGCCGGCTTCCTGGCCAAGTGACCCGGCCGGACGCCGGACCGATCGCCGGATGCGGCTCCGCACGGAGCCGGGCCCGGCACAGGATCGGCGTCCGCCATCCCGGCCCGACAGGCCGCAAGGGTCGGGCCGCATGAGCCCAAACCGGGAGACATCGCTATGGCCGACCGGCCGGAAGAAAACCAACATACGCTGTCGCGGCAGGTCCTCGAGCTGTTCGTGGCCGGCGTCTTCATCATGCTGTCGCTCGTGGTCATGTCCGACAACTGGCGCATCGGGGCGCGCTGGGCCAGCGACGGGCCCGAGGCGGGGTATTTCCCCTTCTACATCGGCCTGATCATGCTGGTGGCGAGCACCATCACCTTCGTGGTCAACCTGCGCCGCACGCCCGCCCTCGCCGAGACCTTCGTCGAGCGCGCGCCGCTGATGCAGGTGCTGTGGGTCTTCATCCCCACCGCCGTCTACGTCGCCGCGATCAGCGTCGCCGGCATCTATGTCGCCAGCACCCTGTTCATCGCCTTCTTCATGGTCGTGCTCGGCCGTTACCCGATCTGGAAGGCGATCCCGATCGCGGTTCTGGTGCCGGTGGTGCTGTTCATGATGTTCGAGGTCTGGTTCCTCGTGCCGCTGCCGAAGGGGCCGCTCGAGGCCGCGCTCGGCTACTAATCGAGCGTTCCGCCGGGACGGCCGCGTGCCGACCGCCCCCGCTTGCCGTTCCGCTGGAGGACTTTCGCGCTACGGCGCGCAGCGGCGAAACGCCCAAAAAGGGCGGCGCCGCGGACATGTCGACAAGAATAGGCCGGGACGGATCGGGAGGATCGACCCTTGGACGCGCTCATATCACTCATTCACGGCTTCGGCGTGCTCGCCGACCCGATGAACATCGTCTACATGTTCGTCGGCATCTTCCTCGGCGTGCTGATCGGCGTTCTGCCGGGTCTCGGCGGTGCCAACGGTGTCGCCATCCTTCTGCCGCTGACCTTCTCGATGTCGCCGACATCGGCGATCATCATGCTGTCGTCGATCTATTGGGGCGCGCTGTTCGGCGGCGCCATCACGTCGATCCTCTTCAATATTCCGGGCGAGCCGTGGTCGGTGGCGACCACATTCGACGGCTATCCGCTGGCCCAGCAGGGCCGCGCCGGCGAGGCGCTCGCGGCCGCCTTCACGGGCTCCTTCCTGGGTGCCTTCTTCTCGACCCTGCTCCTCACCTTCCTGGCGCCTCTGGTCGCCAAGTTCGCCCTGCAATTCGGGCCACCCGAGTTCTTCGCCGTCTATCTGCTGACATTCTGCGCCTTCGTCGGCATGGGCAAGGAACCTGCCTACAAGGTCATCGCCGCCATGATGCTCGGCTTTGCGCTTGCCGCCGTCGGCCTCGACACGGTCACGGGCCAGCTGCGCATGACCTTCGGCTCGACCGAGCTCTTGCGCGGCTTCGACTTCCTGGTCGCGGTGATCGGCCTGTTCGGCGTCGGCGAGATCCTTCTGACCATGGAAGAGGGCTTGGCCTTCAAGGGCCGCTCCGCGCGCATCGACCTGCGCGTCGTGCTGAAGGTCTGGAAGGACATGCCGAAATATGCCTGGACGGCGCTGCGCGGCGCCATCGTCGGGGCCTGGATGGGGATCACGCCGGGCGGCGCGACGCCGGCTTCCTTCATGTCCTACGGTCTTGCCAAGCGCTTCTCGAAGAACGGGCACAAGTTCGGCACCGGCGAGGTGGAGGGCGTAATCGCGCCGGAAACCGCTGCCCATTCGGCCGGCACCGCCGCGCTGCTGCCGATGCTGACCCTCGGCATCCCGGGCTCGCCGACCGCCGCGGTCCTGCTCGGCGGCCTGCTGATCTGGGGCCTGCAACCCGGCCCGCTGCTGTTCGTCGAACAGAAGGACTTCGTCTGGGGTCTGATCGCATCGATCTATCTCGGCAACATCGCCGGCCTGATCGTGGTCCTGTCGACCGTGCCGCTGTTCGCCGCCATCCTGCGCATCCCCTTCTCGATCATCGCGCCGATCATCCTGGTGATCTGCGCGGTCGGCGCCTACACGGTCCACAACGCCCTGCTCGACATCGCCGTGATGCTGGTCTTCGGCGTGCTCGGCTATCTGTTCAAGAAGCTGCAATACCCGCTCGCCCCGCTGGTGCTGGCGCTGGTGCTCGGCGACATGGCGGAAAGCTCCTTCCGGCAGGCCATGCTGGTCAGCCAGGGCAGCCTGTCGGTGTTCTGGTCGAACCCGCTGGTCGGCTCCATCGTGACCCTCGCCCTGCTCATGCTGGTCTGGCCGCTCCTCTCGGCGGCGATGGCCAGCCTGAAGCGCGACACCCCGCGGGTCGTGTCGGGCGAGTGACCGGCGGCGGCCCTTGGATCTGAAACGGAAGGCCCGGCCTCGGATCGCGTCCCGAGGCCGGGTCCTTTCATGCCGGCCGTCCGGTTCCGGGCGCCGCTGGGTCGTCTCTAGATATTGATCCTGAGCAGTCCATCCGATCGGGAGAAACCTAAGGCTCCTGCCCGCGTTGGGGCAGCCTGAGAACGAAGCAGGCCCCGTGGGCCACCGGCTTCAGGGCGATCTCGCCGCCATGCTCGCGGGCGATCGAATAGGAGATCCAGAGGCCGAGCCCGGTGCCTTCGCCGACCGCCTTGGTGGTGAAGAAAGGCTCGAAAATCTTGTCCGCGACGGCCGGGGCGACCCCGGGTCCGTTGTCCTGGACGCGCACCTCGACCGTGCCGTCCGCGGCCTCGACCGTCACGCCGACGACCGGGTCGCGCTCGTCGGCGACCGCGTCGAGCGCGTTCTCGATCAAGTTGACCAGCACCTGGTGCAGCTGGCCCTCGTGGCCGTCGACCAGGGCCGTATCGCAGCCGTCGAAATCGATGCGCGCACCGCCGCCCTTGGCGCGCGCCGCCCAGTTGGCGGCATTGCGGGCAACCTTGTCGAGATCGACCGCCATCCGGTCGCCGGGCTTGGAGAAGGACAACCGGCGCAGGTTGCGGACGATATCGCTGACCCGGACGGCGCCCTCCAGGCTGCCTTCCAGCAGCGGCCCCAGATCCTCCATCAGCGGATCGATGCGCCAGGTGCGGCGCAGTTCGTTGGGATCGCCGCCGGCGGCCAGCGCCTCGAAGAAGCCGGTCAGCCGGCCGCGATAGCGGTCGAGCGTGTGGATGTTGCCGTAGACGAAGCTGATCGGGTTGTTGAGCTCGTGGGCGACGCCGGCGACGAGGCGGCCGAGGCTGGCCATCTTCTCCTGCTCGATCAACTTTCGCTGCGCCTGCTGCAATTCCTGATGCGCCCGGTGCAGGGCCTCGTAGGCGCGGCGCAACTCTCCGATCGGGCGGCCGGTCAGCACCGCGCCGGCATGGCGGCCGGCATGGTCGAGGCGCGGCGAGCAGGCGACGGCCATCAGGTCCGAGACCGCATCGACGGTCAGGAAGCGGACCTCGCGGTCGCTGAACTCGCCGGAGCCGCCGGCCAGTTCCATCGCCACAGCGCGATCGGCCGGCGCCAGGCGGTTCGCCAGCCTGGTGCCGACCAGGTCCGCGGCCGGGATGCCGGTCAGTCGGACGAAGGCCGGATTGACCTGAAGGATGGTGCCGTCCGCGTCGACCACGACCAGGATGTCGGAGACCGAGGCGATCACGCTGGAGATGAAGGCCTGCGCCTCCTCCAGTTCGGCATTCTTGGCTTCGAGATCGGTCTCGTAGCGCAGGAGGTCGGAATAGACCTCGTCCATCTTGGCGATCACGTCCAGCCACAGCGCCTCGCCGGCGCCGTCCAGGCCGGCCAGTTCGCTGCCGGTGACCTGTTCGATCAGCCGCCCGGACCGGGCGTTGCCGTCCCGTTCAGCCATCGAACCCGTCCCGGCTGACCGCATAACGCTCGATCTTGGCCCTGAGCCCGACCCGCGACAGGCCGAGTTCGTCGGCGGCGCGGCTGATGTTGCCGGCATGGCGCCGCATGGTCTCTTCGATCGCCGATCTTTCGAGCGCCTCGATCCGATCTCGCAGCGCCGCGCCAGAGCCTGCGGGCGCAGCGGCGGCCGGCTGCCGGCGGAAGCCGGGCGACAGGAGATCGGTGCCGAGCGGTTCGTCGCTGTCCGACAGCGCCACCATGCGCTGGATCTCGTTGGCCAGTTCGCGCACGTTGCCGGGCCACGCATAGTCCGCGAAGGCGGCCAGCGTCTCCGGCGCGAAGCCGGCCACGCGCCGGTGGAAGTTGCGGTTGATGTCGTCGAGCAGGCGCGCGGCGATCGCCGGGATGTCGACGGCCCGGTCGCGGAGCGCCGGCATGTGGACCGGGAAGGCGGCCAGCCGATAGTAGAGATCGCGTCGAAAGCGGCCGGCGGCGACCTCGGCGAGCAGGTCGCGGTTGGTGGCGGCGACGACGCGCACGTCGACCTTGCGCGGCCGCTGCGCGCCGAGCGGGCGGATCTCGCCCTCCTGCAGCACGCGCAGGAGCTTGACCTGGAAGGACGGCGAGGTCTCGCCGATCTCGTCGAGGAAGATGGTGCCGCCGTCGGCTTCCTCGAACAGGCCGATCCGGTCCTGGTAGGCACCCGTGAAGGCGCCCTTCTTGCAGCCGAACAGCTCGCTTTCCAGGAGTTCGTCCGGCAGCGCGCCGCAATTCTCGACCACGAAGCGCCGGTCGGTCCGGGCCGAGCCGTAGTGGATCGCCCGGGCGAGCAGTTCCTTGCCGGTGCCGGATTCGCCGGTGATCAGCACCGAGATGTCGTAGCGCGTCGCGCGCCGGGCGAGTGCCACCACCCCGGCGACCGGGCTCGCGCGCTCGTGCACGATGCGGTCGAATTCGTAGAGCCCGCGCTCGGCCTTGCGGCGCGCGTCGACCAGCGCGTTGAGGCGCGCGGGGCTCGGCTTGACCTCGCTCGCCCCGACCGCCTCGTGTTGCATGCGGTAGAGATCGGCCGCCTCGCGCACGCGGCCCATCAGCTCGTCGGGGTGCCAGGGCTTGGTGATATATTGGTAGATGCCGGCTTCGTTGACGCCCTGGATGATGTCTTCGCTGTCGGTATAGCCGGAAATGACGATCCGCACCGGATCCGGCCATTGCTCGCGCACGCGCTTCAGGAAGGCGATCCCGGTCTCGCCCGGCATGCGCTGGTCGCACAGGATCACCTGCACCATCTCGCCGGCCAGCACCGCCGTCGCCTCTTCGGTCGAACGGGCGACCAGCACCTCGAACTCGTCGGCGAGCACGCGTTTCAGCGCTTCGAGCGAGCGGACCTCGTCGTCGATCACCAGAACCGTCGCCGGCTGCGCCACGTCGTTTCCTTCCGATTCCGGTCCGCCGCGCGGCCCGCACGCCGCTCAAGGGGGCGACCCGCCCCCTGGCCTTCGGGCAACCCGCGATGTTGCGCCGGCGACCCTGCCACGGATCGGCGGCGTCCGGAACCATGCGGACGATCCGGGTTTCCCCGATCCGGTCAGCAGATGCGCGGCAACTGCTCGCCCGACAGCCAGTCGACGATCCGGCCGCCGCCGAAGCTGGTCGTCATCTGCACGAACTGGCGCTCGTCCGCCACCACCGTCCCGATCAGCGCGGCATCCCGGCCGAGCGGATGGGCGCGCATGACTGCCAACAGCCGTTCGGCCGCCTCGGGCGCCACGACGGCGACCAGTTTGCCCTCGTTGGCGACATAGAGCGGATCGAGGCCGAGCAGTTCGCAGGCCGCCGCCACCTCGGCGCGGACCGGGACCGCCTCCTCGTCGATGCGGAAGCCGACGCCGGACTGGTGGGCGAGTTCGTTCAGCGTCGCGGCCAGCCCGCCGCGGGTCGGATCGCGCATGGTGCGCAGCGACGGCCCAGCCGCCGCCACCATGGCGGCGACGAGGCCGTGCAGCGCCGCGCTGTCGGACAGGACGGCGGTCTCGAATTCCAGATTCTCGCGGCTCGACATGATGGCGACGCCGTGATCGCCGATGTATCCGGACAGGATGACCGCATCGCCCGGCCGGGCGCGGTCGCCGGACAGCGTGATGCCCTCCGGCACGACGCCGACCCCGGCCGTCGAAATGAACACGCCGTCGGCCTTGCCGCGCTCGACCACCTTGGTGTCGCCGGTGACCACCGGCACCCCGGCGGCGCGCGAAGCGGCCCCCATCGAGCCGGCGATCCGGTCGAGATCGCCGAGCGGGAAGCCCTCCTCGACGATGAAGCTCGCCGACAGATAGAGCGGCCGCGCGCCCGCCATGGCGATGTCGTTGATGGTGCCGTGGACGGCGAGCGAGCCGATGTCGCCGCCGGGGAAGAACAGCGGCGAGACGACATAGCCGTCCGTGGTCATGACCAGGCGCTGGCCGGCCGGCAGCGGCAGGCTGGCCTGGTCGTTGCCCTGATCGAGCCATTCGTTGGCGAAGGCGTCGCGGAAGATCTGGGCGACCAGATCGGCGCTGGCCCGGCCGCCGGAGCCGTGGCTCATGTCGACCCGGCCGTTGCGCAGGTCGAGCTTGCGGCGGAAGGCCTTGATCGGGCTCTGTGCGGTCATGATGCCCTCCTGACCGGTGCGGTCGCGGTCTTCTCGTGCGCCCGGAAGCGGCCATAAGTCCAATGCGCCGCGCAGGCGCCCTCCGACGAGACCATGCAGGCGCCCATCGGTGTCTCCGGCGTGCACGTGGTGCCGAACAGGCGGCAATCGGCCGGCTTCTTCCAGCCGCGCAGGATGGCGCCGCATTCGCAGGCCGGGTTGTCGGCGGCCGGCTGGGTCTCGACCGCGAAGCGGACCTCCGCGTCGAAGGCCGCATAGGCGTCGCGCAGCTTCAGGGCGCTCTTCGGCATGATGCCGAGGCCGCGCCATTCGAAGGCGTCGCGCAGTTCGAAGATGTCCTCCGTCAGCCTCTGGGCGGCGAGATTGCCGGGCGTGGTGACGGCCCGGATATACTGGTTCTCGACCGCGCTGCGGCCCTCGTTGACCTGACGGATCAGCATCAGGATCGCCTGCATCACGTCGAGCGGCTCGAAGCCGGCGATCACGACCGGCTTGCCGTAGTGCTCGGCGAAGATCCGGTAGGGCTCGGTGCCGATGATGGTCGAGACATGGGCTGGGCCGACGAAGCCTTCGACGGCGATCGGCGGCTCGCCCGCCGCGGCCGGCGTCTCCAGGATCGCCCGCATGGCGACCGGGGTCAGAACGTGGTTGCAGAAGATGGTGAAGTTGGCGAGGCCCTTGGCCTCGGCCGCCTTCAGCGCGATGGCGGTCGGCGGGGTGGTGGTTTCGAAGCCGATCGCGAAGAAGACCACCTGGCGGTCGGGATTGGCCTCGGCGATGCGCACCGCGTCGAGCGAGGAATAGACCATGCGGATGTCGGCGCCGGCCGCCTTGGCCTTGAGCAGGCTGCCGTTGCGGGAAGCCGGCACGCGCATCAGGTCGCCATAGGTGCACAGCGTCACTTCCGGGCGCATGGCGAGCCGGATGGCGTCGTCGATCCGGCCGATCGGCAGCACGCAGACCGGGCAGCCGGGGCCGTGGATCATGCGCACATTGGCCGGCAGCAGGTCTTCGATGCCGTAGCGCGAGATGGCATGGGTGTGGCCGCCGCAGAATTCCATGAAGGCATAGGTCCGGTCCGGCCGGGCCTCCGCGGCGATCGCCGCCGACAGCGACTTGGCAAGCGCGCCGTCGCGATACTCGTCGACATATTTCATGGCCGTGCCTCCGCTGCCGCCACCGCCGCCCCGAGCGCGCCGGCTTCCGCCAGCAGCGCCAATGTCCGCTCCGCCTCGTCCGGGTCGATCCGCGCGAGCGCGTGGCCGACATGGACGATGACGTAGTCGCCCGGCCGGACATCCTCGACCAGCGCGACCGAGATGGTCTTGACGACGCCGTCGAGGCTGATCCGGGCCATGCCGTCCGGCAGAAGGCCGGTGACGAGCGCCGGTATGGCAAGACACATGACTATCCCTCCCTCGAGATCATCCGGCGGGCGAGTACCGCCTGGCCGAACGACAGGCCGCCATCGTTGGGCGGCAGTTTGATGGGCAGAAGCGGCGCGACGCCGCCCGCCCGCAACGCGGCGTCGAGGCCTTCGGCCAGGACGCGGTTCATCAGGCAGCCGCCGCCGAGCGCGACGCGGTCGAGGCCTTGGTCCGCGGCCGCTCGAAGCGTCCAGGCGGCAAGCCCCTCGATCAGCGTGCCGTGGAAGAGCTCCGCGCCCCGAACGGGATCGGCGCGCAGGTCCGCCAGCGCGGCGAGCAGCGGCGCGAAGCAGATGCGCGTTCCCTCGATCCGATAGCCCCGGTCGAGCGCACGCGGCGTGGCGACCAGCGCTTCCATCTCCATGGCGGCCTGGCCCTCATAGGCCTGCCGGCCGGCCAGCCCGAGCAGGGCCGCGGCGGCATCGAACAGGCGGCCGAGCGAGGAGGTGGCGATCCGCTCGTGGCCGGCGGCCAGACGGGCGGCGAGCGGACCGGCGAGCGGCTCCGTCGCGAACAGGCGTCCGACCTCGGCGCTGCGGCCGAGCCGGTGCAGGGCGGCGACGCCCATGCGCCAGGGCTCGCGCGCCGCCCGGTCGCCGCCGGGCAGCGGCAGGGGATCGAGCGATCCGAGCCGCCGCCATCCGGCCCCGTCCAGGCGGATCAGTTCACCGCCCCAGGCGCCGCCGTCGGCGCCGAGGCCGTGGCCGTCGAGCGCCAGCCCGAGCACCGGTCCGGCGATGCCGTGCTCGGCCGCCACCGCGGCGACATGGGCGGCATGGTGCTGCACGCGCAGCATCGGCAGGCCCATCGCCTCGGCAGCCAGCGTCGAGCGGTAGTCGGGATGCAGGTCGGCGGCGACCGCCGCCGGCCGGACGCCGGTCACGGCCAGCAGATGGGCGACGGTCTCGTGCCAGAAACGCAGCGTCTCGGCGCCGTCGAGATCGCCGATATGCTGCGACACGAAAGCTTCCCGCCCGCGTGTCACCGTGACGGTCGCCTTCAGATGCCCGCCGACCGCCAGGATGTCCGGGCCGTCCTCGGTGAGCGGAATCGGATCCGGCACAAAGCCGCGCGCCCGGCGCAGGAAGGCGGGGCGGCCGGCGACGACCTGCATCACGCTGTCGTCGGCACGGGTGACGATCGGTCGGTCGTGGCCGACGATCAGGTCGGCGATGCCGGCAAGCCGTGCCTCGGCGTCGTCGTCGTCGACCACCAGCGGCTCGCCGCCCGGATTGGCGGAGGTGGCGACCAGCATTGACGGGTTGGCCGCGCGCCAGTCGTGGCCGGCCACGGCGTGACCGGCCGGGCCGCCGGCCAATTCGGCGAACAGGAGATGGTGCAGCGGCGCGTAGGCGAGGACGACCCCGACCCGGCCGAGCCGCGGCGCCACCGACGGCGCCAGAAGGCCGGGCCGGGCCTGCATCAGCACGATCGGCCGGCCGGGCGTGGCGGCGAGGTCGGCCTCAGCCTCGGTCGGCTCGGCGACAAGCCCGACCGAGGCCGCATTGGCGACCATGACGGCGAACGGCTTGGCGTCGCGCCCCTTGCGCCGGCGCAAGGTCGCCACCGCGGCCTCGTCGGTCGCGTCGCAGACGAGGTGGAAGCCGCCGATGCCCTTCAGCGCGACGATCTTGCCGGCCCGCAGGGCGGTGGCGATCTCGGCGACCGGATGCGTCAGGCGCGGGCCGCAGGCCGGGCAGGCGACCGGCTCGGCATGGAAGCGGCGGTTGGACGGATCGGCATAATCGGCCGCGCAGGCCGCGCAGAGCGGAAAGCCCGCCATGCTGGTCTCGGCTCGGTCGTAGGGCAGGCGCCGCGAGATGGTCCAGCGCGGGCCGCAATGGGTGCAGTTCACGAAGGGATAGCGGTTGAAGCGGCTCGCCGGGTCGAACAGCTCGTCGAGGCAGGCCGGGCAGGTGGCGGCGTCGGGCACGATGCGGGTCGCCGTCGGCCCGCCGCGGCTGGCCAGGATGGCGAAGCCCGCCGCCCGCTCGGCCGGGATCGGCTCGATGGCGAGGCCCTCGATGCGCGCGAGCGGCGGGCGCTCGGCCTGCAATCGCGCCAGGAAGGTCGCGATTCCCGCGCCCTCGACCTCGATGGTGACGCCGTCCGGGCCGTTCAGGACGAAGCCGGCGAGGCCGCAGTCGGCCGCCAGCCGATGCACGAAGGGCCGCATCCCGACCCCCTGCACGGCGCCCGACAGCCGGACGCGGACGCGTTCGGCCATCGGGGCGGCAGGAGAGACGGGGGCGATCGTCATGACGTCAGGCCGCGCTGGCGGTGGCGGGCGCCGGTTCGGAGCGCGCCGGCAGCGGAGCGGTCCGGGGCGCCCTCAGGGCGGCGGCGCGCGCCTCGATCCAGGCATAGAAGGCCGCCATGCCCTCGCCGGTGCGCGCCGAGACGGTCAGGATCTGCAGGCGCGGGTTGACCCTCAGCGCGGCGGCCATGCAGGCGGCGACATCGAAGTCGAGATGCGGCAGCAGGTCGGACTTGTTGAGCAGCATCAGGTCGGCGGCCGCGAACATGTCCGGATATTTCAGCGGCTTGTCCTCACCCTCGGTGACCGAAAGCACCACCACCTTGTGGGCCTCGCCGAGGTCGAAGCCGGCCGGGCAGACCAGGTTGCCGACATTCTCGATGAACAGCAGGCCGCCGCTGTCGATCGGCAGGTCGTCGAGCGCGTGGCCGACCATGTGGGCGTCGAGATGGCAGCCCTTGCCGGTATTGACCTGCACGGCCGGCACGCCGGTGCGGCGGATGCGCTCGGCATCGTTGGAGGTCTGCTGGTCGCCCTCGATCACGACGATCGGGAAGCGCGCCTTCAGGTCTTCGAGGGTGCGGCAGAGCAGGGTGGTCTTGCCCGAGCCGGGGCTGGAGACGAGGTTCAGCGCGAAGGTGCCGGTCGCCGCGAACAGCGCCCGGTTCTCGCGCGCATAGGCATCGTTCTTGGACAGGATGTCGCGTTCGATCCGGATCAGCCGGTCCTGCGACAGGCCCGCGACCGCCACCCCGGCCGGCCCGGCGCCGGCATCGACCAGGCCGTGGGCCAGCCGCAGCCCAGCATCGTCGGCACCGTGGTGGTGGTGGTCGTGGTGATCGTGCCCATGGTGATGGTCGTGATCATGGTCGTGGCCATGCCCCTGATGTCCATGATCATGGTGATGGGGATGGCCGTGGCCGGCCTCCGTGGTATGGCCGCTGCAGCCGCACACCGTGCACATCACTCCACCTCCAGTTCGCGCAGTTTCAATTCGTCGCCGGCCGTCATCTGGACCCGGTGCCGGCCGCACTCCGGGCAGGCGCCGAAACGTTCGGTCAGCGGCACCGTCTTGCCGCAGTCGAGGCACCAGCCGGCGCCCGGAACCCGCTCGATGACCAGGCGGGCGCCCTCCACGCGCGTGCCGCGGCTGACCGCGTCGAAGCAGAACATCATGGCCTCGGGCTCGACATGGCCGAGCACGCCGATCTCCAGCACGACGGCCTTCACCCGGCCGAAATTCTGGCGCGCCGCCTCCTCGTCGATCAGGTCGACCACGCCCTGGCACAGCGCCATCTCATGCATCGGCGGCGCCCTCCCGGACGATCCGGAATGGGACGCAGGGGTCGAAGGCGGCAATGCATCGCGACAGGACCCGCTCGACGGCCCGATCGGGATCGCCGGCGGCACCTCTTTCCGTTGCCCCGTGCCCCACCGCCAGGCCGACCAGCATGCGCGCGACCGGACCCTGCGGGTGAAAGTTCCATTCCGTCGGTGCCAGCACGCGGGCCTCCCGGATCCGTCCATCCGCCGCGATCGCGACCCGATAGTGCAGGCGTCCGCGCGGGCTTTCCACTGCGGCGAAACCCGCACCGTCGCCGAGGCTGCCATGCGCGATCCAGCCCGGATCCTGCGCGGCGCCGTCGATTTCCGAGACCGCTGCACGGATCTCGATCCGGCGGGCGCGGATCGCCGTGCCGGGTGCCGCCGCCGTTCCGCCGCAGCGCGCGGCCGGCCCGGTCTCCGGGCAGCGCGCGTCGAGCGCCGGGCGGGCCGCGAAGTCCGGATCGGCGGCGAGGCCGGCGAGCACCGCCGGGTCGTCGGCTGCGGTGAGCCCGTCGACCGGATGCGGCGGCTCCAGGGGCGGCGCTGCCGCACCGACGTCCGTATCGCCGAGTTCGAGCGTGGCCGCGGCGCCGAGAAGCGCTGCGGCAAACCGGTCCGGCCCGGCGCCGCCATGGGCGAGCCCCCGGGCGGCGGCGAGCATGTCCCGCAACCGGCGCCGCGTCTCGTCGTTGGCCATGCCCGGCAGGGTCTCCGTCGCCGCCAGATGTCCGAGATGTTCGGCAACCCGCTCTGCGGCCAGACGCCGGACCCAGGCGGCCGTCTCATTCGCCGCGATGTTCCGGCCGCGCGCCGCCGCGCCGGCGAAGTGCAAGGCCGCGGCGTGGGAGGCGCCGCAGGGTCCGTGCAGCAGCGCCAGCATCGGCACGATGTCGTCGACCGGCCGTCCGGCGAAGCGCGACACGATCGACAACGGGCGCAGGCTGCGGATGTCGGCCGTGCGCACCCGCCCGTCCGCGACCTCGACGCGGATCTCGACCCGACCGGCTTCGGGGGCGGGCAGCGCATTCATGATGCCGCCTCGGCGGAACGGCGCGGGAACAGCAGGCTGCGGCGGTCGGTCGGCCGCGCCAGCTGCCGTTCGAGTATCGGTTCGGGCGGCGCCGGCCGTTCGAACAGGGCCTCGAGCGCCGCCTCCGCGACGAGGCGCGTCGCGGCGGGATCGTCGAACATGTCCATCGGCGAGAACAGCGAGGCGAGCGCCACGGTCCCGACCGGGCCGGCCTCGCCGACGATCGCCTCGATGGGCCCGGCCGGCAGGTCGAGCACGAGGGTTGCGCCGGCCGCCGGCATGCTGCGCGCGCGAGCCGGAACCGCGACCACATTCATGAACCAGGGCGTCACGCCGACCCCGACATGAAAATCGCCGTGCCGACGGAAATCCGTGACCTGGACCTCCAGCACCGGGTTGTAGATCGGCAGGTCGGCCATGCGCTGCGCCACCTCCCGCCACCAGGCGGCGAGGCGGGGGCCGGGATCCTCCGTCGGCCGGCCCGCATCGTCACGCCCCGCATCGTCACGCATCGTCGAGCCTCAGGAACTTCTCGCGCGGCATGTCGCAATGCGGGCAGCGCCATTCCTCGGGCAGGTCCTCGAAGGCGACGCCGGGCGGAATCTGCCAGACGTCGTCGCCGACCGCGGGGTCGTAGACGGTCCAGCAGACGCCGCATTCGAAGCGGGCGAGACGGGCGGCCAGCTCGGTCATACGAAATAGGCCTCGTGGATCTCGCGCAGGCGCTCGGCGGAATCGCGGAAGTCCTCTTCCGCCGCGCTGACCACCTCGGGCACGTCGCCGATCTCGATCGTGTCGAGCAGCACCGTGTCCATCGAATTGGTGAACTGGATCGACCAGACGCCGTTGATCGCGGTCGCCTGCGCCCGGCAATTGCCGTAGCCGCGCGAGACCAGCCGCACCGGCCCGGTGCCGAGCGAGGCCTGCAGGAAGTCGAGATCCTCCGGCGTCATGGGCAGGAGCGTCAGCGAGATGGTGCGCGGCGGGTCGCCCGGCCGGCGGCTGAGGACGGCATCGCGGATCTCGGCCAGCACCGGCAGGACGTTCATCGCACCCTCCGGCGGGGTGCCGATTTCGATGTCCGGCAACGTCATGGCGGCGGCGCGGCGCACGGCCTGCGGCACCGCGGAGACCTCGGCATAGTCGGCGACCAGCCGGCCCTCGGCATCGGTGAAGCGGACGCGCCAGAGGCCGGCCATCACGCTTTCCTGCACCTGCGCGACGACGCCGTCCGGCAGCGCCACGGTCGCCGCCACCTCGCCCTCGCCGAGCACGTCGGCGACGAGTCGCATCTCCTCCTCGCCGAGCCGGCCGAGATCGAAGATCAGCCCCGGCGCGGTCGCGGTCTGCCGGTCGAGCGCATCGGCAAGCCGCGGCAGGAGATCGGCGACGCGCGGGCAGCGCGCCACCAGGGCGGCGGCGTCGGACGTCGCCAGGAAGCGCAGGCCGTCGCGGCCCTGGCGGGGCGAGAGGTCGACGCCGCCGATCGGCAGGATGGCGAGCGGCTGGTCGGAGCCCTCGGGGGCGACCCAGAATCCGGCCTTCATGCGGGGCTCCTGCGGCTCGAATGGGTGATCTCGACGCGCGGCCCGGCGGGCGCGGCCATGACGGGGGCATCGGGGCTCAGTTTCGGATCGATGGCGGCCAGATAGTCGACCCAGTCCATCACCCGCGGCATCACGGCGAGCGGTTCGCCGCCGCGCACCAGCGCCAGGCTCGGCAGCAGACGGACGTTGAAGCGGGCCATCAGGGCGGTTTCGGCCGCGCGCTCGACGCGGGCGGCGCGCAGCCGGCCCGGGAAGGCGGCGATCAGCTCGGGCAGGATCACCGCCACGTCGACCGCTTCGCCGCGCGCTTCCGGATCGCCGGTGAAGAACAGCAGGGCATGGGGGCTCTCGCCGGCCGCGGGGGCCAGGAAGGCGTCCACGCTGGCGGCATCGATGGTCGGAATGCCGTGCCGGGTGGCCAGCGCGGCGATCAGGGGAGGCATGGCAATCTCCTCGGGACAAAAGGCGCGATAGATCTGTCGGCCGGCGGTCTCGGCCCGGGGATGCTGCCTCGGGGCCGGGCCGCCGCTCAGGCGAGATGGGCGGGTAACTGGGGCTCGCGGTCGATCAGGTCGGCGAAGAGATGGTCGAAGGCCCGCCCGTCCAGGGCGGCGGCGAGACCTTCCAGCGCCCGGTCGATCGCCTCGGCCTCGTCCGGATCGAGCACCCGGACCGCGCTGTCGATATGGATCAGGAGCCGGGCGCCGGCCGGCTGCGCCCCGACCAGCAGGACCGAGACCCGGCGGGTCTCCGCGCCGCGGCTGACCAGCGCGGTGAAGCCGTCGCTCTCCACGACCGTCATGGGCACGCCGAGGCACATGGACCCGCTCCCGCTCAGAGACCGGCGAACAGGGCGAGACCGGTCAAGGTCACGACCGCGCCGGGGAGGCGTTCGAACGACCCGCCGGCCCGCGCGCCGATCAGGCCGAGACCGAGGCCGCCGGCATGCAGGGCCGCGGTGGCGATCAGGAAGCCGAGGCCATAGGCGACCGGACCGGCCAGTTCGGGCATCTCGGCGCCATGGGCATGCCCGTGGAACAGCGCGAACAGGGCGACCAGCGCCGAGGCAGCCGCGGTCGGGACGCGCAGCTTCAGGGTGGCGATCAGCCCGAGCACCACGACCGAACCGGCGATGACCTGCTCGATGGCCGGGAGTTCGATCCCCGCCCAGCCAATCCCGGCACCCACCACCATGGCGGCCATGAAGGCGGCCGGGACGATCAGCATGGCCCGGCGGCCGAGTGAGGCGGCCCACAGGCCGACCGCCACCATGGCGGCCAGATGGTCGATCCCCGAAAGCGGGTGCATCAGGCCGGCGGTGAAGCCGGAATGGTCGTGCGGCATGACGCCGGTATGGGCCAGCGCCACGTCCGGCATCAGGGCAAGGCCAGACACCAGGGCGAGGCCCGGGACGGCGGCGGCGACAAGACGGTTTTTCATGGCGGTTCCCCCTTCGGAACGTCGTCTGGAGCGTTGGGTAGGAGCGCCGCGGATCCGGCCGGGCCGGGATCGGGCGCTTCGTCAGTCTGATGCGTCGGCAGGGCCCTGTGCCGGCCCTCAGGCGGCCGGCGCGGAACCGGCGGCCGCATGCCGCTCGTAGGCGGCATGGTCGATGTCGTTGGCCAGCAACTGCTGCTCGGGCGGCAGCGGCACCGTCCGCGGCCGGACCGCGATGCCCCAGCCGGCCAGGACCTCCAGCGCGAGGTCCAGAGCCGGTCCGATCGCAGCGGCGACCGGCCCGGTCAGCGGCCCGCCCCAGTCCTCGAGGTCGACCGGCTGGCAGCCGATCAAAGCCAGGGAGGTCGGGTAGCGGCCGAGCAGGTCGGCGGCCGAGAGCACCTCCTGGAAGCCGGTCTGGTGCAGGCTCATCTTCTTGTTGCCGGTGAAGCGCGGCACTTCCGCGTCGCGGACGAGATGGACCGTGCCGGGCTCCAATCCGTAGTCGATCGCGTCGAAGACCAGCAGCAGGTCGTGCGAGGCGACATGGTCGACCAGGTAGAGCCCCTGCGTGCCGCCATCCAGGATGGTGACCTCGGCGTCGGTCTCGAAGCGGCGGTGGAAGGCCTCCACGGTGCGCACGCCGAAACCCTCGTCGGCCCACAGGATGTTGCCGATGCCGAGGACCAGCACCCGGGCGGCCGGCCGTTGCGCGTCATGCCCCGTCTCGGCGCCCATCTCAGCCCTCCCGCTCGTCGCGGAACTGCCGTTCGCCGGAGATCATGGTCGAGATCATGGTCTGCCGGGACATGATGTCCTCGCGGATCGCCGCGTAGATGTGGATCACGGCGAACACGACGATCACCCACATGCCCAGATGGTGCAGCGTGTGCACATCCTGGCTGTTCGGGAAATAGGTGAAGACCCAGCCGAACAGCTTCGCCTGCCAGCTGTCGATGCCGGCGCCCTCCGAATAGAGCGCGAAGCCGGTGACGATCATGAAGGCCGTGAACAGCGTGAACATCAGGAACATGGCGACATGGGCGAGCGGATTGTGCCCGACATACTTGTAGGGCTCTTTCTCGAGGAACATGTACCAGCGCAGTTCGCGCAGGATGCCGGCCCACCAGGTGCCGCTCCAGACCGGCAGGTAGAAGATCTGCCGGGAATGGCGGTTGCCGAAGAAGGTCCACAGGATGCGGCACAGGAAGCCGATCGCCAGGACGTAGCCGGCGGAGAAATGGGCGAAGCGGATATAGCCCATCAGGAAGTGGTCGGACGCCTCGCCGGGCATGGAGGGCAGCGGCGAGCCGATGAAGTAGCCGGTCACGGCGAGGACCACGATCGCCAGCGCGTTGGCCCAATGCCAGATCCTGACCGGCGCCTCGTAGACATAGATCGACGGGCCGGAGACGATGACGTGATCGTCGGCATCCATCACGCCGCGCAGGACGGCGCGGCTGCGGTCTTCGGAGGTGACGCTCATGGCCGCCTCCCTCTAGCGCACGGTGACGGTCGCCATGTCCTGGCCGTCGGCCGACATGACGTGGGTGGAGCAGGCCAGGCAGGGATCGAAGGAATGGATCGTGCGCAGGATTTCCAGCGGCAGCTTGGGGTCGGCCATCGGGGTGTTCATCAGCGAGGCCTCGAAGGCGCCGATATTGCCCTTCGGATCGCGCGGCGAACCGTTCCAGGTGGTCGGCACGACGCACTGGTAGTTGTCGATCTTGCCGTCCTTGATCTTGATCCAGTGGGCGAGCGCGCCGCGCGGCGCCTCGGTGAAGCCGACGCCCTTGGCCTCCTTCGGCCAGGATTCCGGCTTCCACTTGTCGGTGTTGGCGGTCGACAGGTCGCCGGCCTTGATCGAGGCCATCAGCTTGTCCTGGAAGTAGCGCATCTGCTGCGCGGCCCAGACGCATTCGAGCGCACGCGCGGCGGTGCGGCCGAGGGTCGAGAACAGCGCGGTCAGCGGCAGGCCGAGCGCGGACAGGAAGCGGTCGGTTGGTTCCTTGAACTCCGGACGCTTCTGGACATAGCCGACCACGTAGCGGGCGAGCGGGCCGACCTCGACGGCGTGGCCCTTCCAGCGCGGCGCCTTGATCCAGGAATATTTGCCGCCCTCGTCGAGCTCCTCGATATTAGTGCGGGTGCCCTTGGCCTTGGGGCCGAGCACGTAGTTGGGCTCGGTGACGCCGTCCCAGGGATGCAGGCCCTTGCTCTCGTCCGGATACTTGTACCAGCTGTGGGTGACGTATTCCTGGATCTGGGCCGGGTCGGCGTGATCGATCGGGAAGACCTCGTTCAGATTGCCGTTGACGATGGCGCCATGCGGCATCTTGAGCGACTTCGGCGAATAGTCGTTGGCATGCTCCGGCACGTCGCCATAGGCCATGACCGAGGTGCCCGACAGGCCGCCGCCATAGAGCCAGTCCTTGTAGAAGCTGCCGATCGCCTGCACATCGGGGAGATAGACCTGCTCGCAGAAAGCTAGCGTCTGGTCGATGATCGAGGAGACGAGGTTCAGCCGCTCCATGTTGATCGCGCCGACCGCGCCGGTGCCGTCGACATTGATCGCGCAGGGCACGCCGCCGACCAGCCAGTTCGGATGCGGGTTCTTGCCGCCGTAGATGGTGTGGATCTTGACGATCTCCTTCTGGAAGTCGAGCGCTTCCAGATAATGGGCGACCGCCATCAGGTTGGCTTCCGGCGGCAGCTTGTAGGCCGGATGGCCCCAATAGCCGTTCTTGAACGGCCCGAGCTGGCCGGATTCGACGAACTTCTTCAGCCGCGCCTGCAGGTCCTTGAAGTAGCCCGGCGAGGACAGCGGCCAGGACGAGATCGACTGCGCCAGCTCCGAAGTCGCCTTCGGATCGGCCGACAGCGCGGAGACCACGTCGACCCAGTCGAGCGCGTGCAGGTGGTAGAAATGGACCAGATGGTCGTGCACCTGCAGCGTCAGCTGCATGATGTTGCGGATCGTGTTGGCATTCTCGGGGATGTCGATCTTGAGCGCGTTCTCGACCGCCCTGACCGAGGTCAGCGCGTGGGTGCCGGTGCAGACGCCGCAGATGCGCTCGGTGAAGGCCCAGGCGTCGCGCGGATCGCGGTTCTTGAGGATGACCTCGATGCCGCGCCACATCGTGCCGGTCGAGACCGCGTTGCGGATGACGTTCTTGTCGTCGACATTCACCTCGACGCGCATATGGCCTTCGATGCGGGTGACCGGATCGACGACGACGCGCTTGCCCGAATTGTCGAGCGTGTAACCGTTCGGAGTCTGGATGCCCATGGCGGCGCTTTCCTCGGATTGTCGTTGGGGACGGGGCGCTGAGGCCCGGTGGACGGAGCGCGGCGCGGGTCCCGGGACGGCGGCGGATGCCGCCCCCGGGACCGGCGCGCTCAGGCGTCCGTCTTCTCGGTCGGCTTGCCGGTCAGCCGCTTGACCGCCGTGGCGGCGGCATGGACCGCGACTGCCGCACCGACCACGCCGGCGACCGCGCCGCCGATCTGGTCGGCGTTCCGCTCGACGCCGAACTGCGTGATGGTGGTCAGCCGGTCGTAGAAGGAGCCCTTGTCCCAGAAGCCCTCTTCCGAACAGCCGATGCAGCCGTGGCCGGACTGGATCGGGAAAGAGACGCCGCCGTTCCAGCGCGTGGTCGAGCAGGCGTTGTAGGTGGTCGGGCCCTTGCAGCCCATCTTGTAGAGGCAGTAGCCCTTGCGGGCGCCGTCGTCGTCCCAGCTTTCGACGAACTGGCCGGCGTCGAAATGCGGCCGGCGGTAGCACTTGTCGTGGATGCGCTGGGAATAGAACATCTTCGGCCGACCCTGCCGGTCCAGTTCGGGCAGGCGTCCGAAGGTGGTGATGTAGGTGACGACGCCGGTCATCACCTCGGCGATCGGCGGGCAGCCCGGCACCTTGATGATCGGCTTGTTCTTGATCACCTTGTCGATCGGGGTCGCCTGGGTCGGGTTCGGCTTGGCCGCCTGGACGCAGCCCCACGAGGCGCAGGCGCCCCAGGCGATGATCGCCATGGCGTCCTCGGCCATCCATTTCAGCTTCTCGACGAAGGGCTTGCCGCCGTCGATGCAGAACATGCCGTCCTCGTTGAGCGGCGGATTGCCCTCGACGGCGAGGATGTACTGGCCCTTGTACTTCTGCTTGGTCTCTTCGAGGATCGCCTCGGCCTGATGGCCGGCGGCGGCCATGATGGTGTCGTCATAGTCGAGCGAGATCATCGACAGCACGACATCCTTGACCAGCGGATGCGCCGAACGGATGAAGCTCTCCGAGCAGCAGGTGCATTCCAGCCCGTGCATCCAGATGACCGGCGTGCGCGGCTTGGTCTCCAGCGCTTCGGCCATCTCGGCGGCGGCGATCGGACCGAGGCCGAGGCTCGCGGCGGTCAGATTGCAGAACTTCACGAAGCTGCGGCGGGTGATGCCCTGCCGGCGGATGACCTCGTAGAATGTCTCGGTGGCGGCTGCCATGTCGTCCCCCCTCCCTTTCTCGGCTGCTCGTTGGCGGGAAGCCTGATCGCAAGAGCCGTGCCGGATGGGGGCTGATTTGGATTTATTCTAATAATCAATCAGTTGCAGAATCGCCGTGTGGCCTGACGGTGGGGCGGGCGGATACTGGCTTTCCAGGAGCGAAAAGCGAGTGACCACCCGGACCGGGTCAGTGGGCCGTGCAGACCATGCAGGGATCGAAGGACCGGACGACATGCTGGACCGCCACCGCGCGGCCCGGCTGGTCGCCGACCGGGGTGCCGACCAGCGCCTGTTCGAGCGGACCGGGCCGGCCGGCGGCGTCGCGCGGCGAGAAGTTCCAAGTCGTCGGGGCGACGATCTGGTAGCGCTGGATGCGCTCGCCGCGCACCGCGATCCAATGACCGAGCGCGCCGCGGGCGGCCTCGACCAGGCCCTCGCCGGCGCCGTCGCCATAGCGGACGGCCTCGGGCGCGCAGAAGGCCTCGCGCAGGTCGAGCGCCCGCACCCAGCCTTCGACGGCCAGCACCAGGCGCGCCGTCTCGACCATGCGGGCGAGGATGCGGGTCGTCACCGTGGTGGCGCCGTCGCGTTCCAGCAGCGCGCGGATCAGCGGCTGCCCGTCGACGGCCTGGCGCGCCACCGCGCCGACCTCGACCGGCCGCCCGTCGAGCCGCGGCGCCTTGGCGAAGCTGTAGCCCTCGGGGCGGTCGACATCGGGCCGCGTCTCGCCGCGGGCGGGATGCAGGGCGGGGCCGTCCTGCATCCAGGCATGCGACAGGTCCTCGGCGATCCGGTCGGGATCGAGCGGCCGCCAGCCGTCCGAGGGTTCGGTCAGGCCGCCGGCGAACAGCGCGCCGTCCTCGCCGTGATAGGCGCCGAAGCTCATCAGCGGCCCCGGTCCGCGGCCGAGCCGGTCGCAGCCGGTTGCCGCCGCGATGCGCAGGAAATGCGGCAGGTCGGCCCGCCCGGCCTCGGCATAGGCGGCGAGCGCGCCGGCGGTCTCGATGGCCAGGAAATCCTCGACCGGCACGCCGAGCACGATGCGTTCGAACGCCGCGCGGAAGTCCCGCCAGATGCCGGCGAGCCGCATGCGAGCGCCGAGATCGAGTGCGCGCGTCGTCCCGCCCGGCTGGAAGGCGAGGCTGTGCGGCCACTTGCCGGCGATCAGGCCCATCACATGCAGGAGCCGGGCGCGCACCGGCAGGATCTCGGCGGAAGCCGCGCCGGTCTCGGCGGCGAAGCGCTCGGCGGCGGCCGGATGCCAGGCGGCGCCGGCATAGTCGGGCCGGGCGAAGTCGGGCATGAAGAAGACGACGAAATGGGTCAGGTGGTCGGCGATGTTCTCCGCCGCATGGGCGATGTTGGCGGCCAGCACGCCGTTCGGCGCCGCCACCGTGCCGGACAGCGCGCGCAGGGCCGCCACCGCCGCCATCGACTGCGAGACCGAGCAGATGCCGCAGATGCGCGGCGCGATCACCAGCGCGTCGGCCGGCGCGCGGCCGACCAGGATTTGCTCGAAGCCGCGATAGAGCGGCGTCGTCACCCGCGCCTCGCGAACGACGCCGTCGCCGGTCTCGAGCCGGACCTCGAGATCGCCCTCGACCCGGTTGAACGGCCCGACGATGGTGCGCGTCATCGCGTGCCCGGTCCCCGGCCCGGCGGCACGACCGGTCGGTCGGCGCGGGCATTGTCGCGCACGCGCTTCGGGGTCGCCGATTTCGACAGCGCGGCGAGCGCCACGAACCAGGCCTTGGGCATGTCGAGCGGCAGGCCGACCGGGATGCCGGCGATCTTCGGGGTCGCCAGGAAGCCGCGGATATTCTCGAAGCCCGGCGCCGTGCAGGCGACGCAGGCATAGCCGCCGTCCGTGCAGGTGCCGCCGCCGTTCCAGCTGCGCTGGTTGCAGTCGCCGACCGCCTGGGTCGCCTTGCAGCCCAGATTCTCCATCATGCAGCCGCGGTCGGATGGCCGCTCGGCGCTGGCCTTGAATTCGTAGAATTCGTTGCGGCTGCAGCCGTGATGGGCCAGATGGTCGGCGAAGAAGCGCGGCCGACCGAGCGCGTCGAGATCGCCCGGGCCGATCAGTCCGGCCGCGACCGCCTCCAGCGTCTCCATGATCCAGCCCGGATGCGGCGCGCAGCCGGAGACGTTGATCACCGGCATGCCGCTCCGCGCGCGGAAGTCCGTGCCGAGCACGCCGCCGGGGCCGCGCGCCGTGTGCTGCAGCCCGCGCGCATCGGTCGGGTCCGGATCGCCGGCCGGAATGCCGCCGAAGGCCGCGCAGGAGCCGACCGCCACCACCGTGCCGGCGCGCGGGGCAAGCGCCCGCACCCAGTCGAGCATGGTGCGGTCTGTGCCGGCGAAGCGATTGAACCGGCCGGTGCCGTTCGGCCCGCACAGGACCGCGCCTTCCAGGCACAAAATGTCGAGCGGTTCGGCGCCGCTCTCGATCCGCTCCAGCCGCTCGATCACCTCCGCGCCGGTGGCGAGGCTGACCGAGGGGTGCCAGATCAGGTCGATGCCGACTGCGTTCAGCTCCGCCGACCAGCCGCGCGCGCCGCATTCGAGCACCGCCATGGTGCAGCCGCCGCAGCTGCCCGCCTGCAGCCAGAGAAGGGTGGATCGGTCGGCCATCCGGTGATCGCAGCTCCCGCCCGCTCAAACTCGCGGCCCCCGCCGCCGCCCGCCGCCGAGAGGACGGCGCCTGCGCGGACTATCGCGGATCGACCCGCCTGTCCGCAAGCCGGCTCGGCGACCGGGCTGCAAACCCGCACGCCGCCCTGGCCACCGGCCAACCGGGCAGACCGCGGGAACCAACCGACCATCCGCCGTGGCGGACCGCCGCGTCTTGCGTCAGGATGCCGGGCGGTCCAGCGGGCGGCCGGGGGAGGGGCGGCCTGTGCTGACATTGCGCCAGATCGAGGTCATCCGGGCGGTCACCATCGCCGGCACGGTCGCGGGGGCGGCCAAGCTGCTCGGCGTCTCGGCGCCCGGGATCAGCCGGCTGATGAAATACACCGAGCGCTCGCTCAACCTGAAGCTCTTCGAGCGCAAGCAGAACCGCTATTTCCCGACCCGCGAGGCGGAGGACATCTTCGAGCAGATCAACGCCGTCTATGCCCGCGTCGAGGACCTGCAGACCACCCTGCGCCGGATCGAGCGCGGCGGCGGCATCGATTTCCGCCTCGCCTCGGTGCCGTCCATGTCCAACGTCATGGTGCCGCGCGCGCTGCACCGGCTGCGCGGCGATTTCCCCGACATCGCGATCGACCTCGACATCGTCAAGGTGCAGGAGGCGCAGGACTATCTGCTGCTCGGCCGCTGCGAATTGGTCGTGCTCAGCTACGGCTTCGAGCATCCCGGCATCGCCATGGTGCCGCTCGCCGTCGGCGGCCTGCGCTGCATCGTGGCGCGGAGCCATCCGCTCGCCGCGCAGGATGTCGTCTCGGCGGCCGAGATCGCCCAACATCCGCTGGTCGGGGTCAGTCCGGACGATCCCTATGGCCGCAACGCCACCGAGATGTTCCGGCGCGCCGGCATCGCCTTCGAGATGACCATGACGGTGCGCTTCGGCGTAACCACGACCGGGCTCGTCCGCGCCGGCCTCGGCATCGCCATCGTCGACCAGTTCGCGGTCGCCGGCGAGGACCTGTCGGGCGTCAAGGTGCTGCGCATCCGAGAGCCGACCCGGTTCGAGCCGGTCGTCGCCGTCCGGGCCGACCGGCCGCTGTCGCGCCACGGCGAGCGCTTCCTGAAGCTGCTGCGCGAGGAAATGGAGGCCGAAGCGCGCCAATCGTAACATCATGTTATGTCTGTCGCATCAAACGGTCATCGCGATAGGTCGCGGAGCGTGCTAGCAATGGCGTTCCGGCAGCGTTTCCAGCGCGGCCGCAAGGTCAAAATGGCGCTTCGTCCCGGCTGCGGCAGACGAGGCCCGACGGGAGGAAAACATGGTCAGCCTATCTCAGATCGCCGCGCGCCGCGGCGTCCTCGGCGGCATCGTGCTCGCCGGCGCCCTGGCGGTGTCCAGCCTTTCGGCTCGTGCGGCCGACGATACCGTCTTCATCCCCAATGTCGTGGAACTGTCCGGCGCGGGCGCCGTATCGGGGACCAACTGGCGCGACGGCATCACGCTCGCCGTGGAGGAGATCAACGCGGCCGGCGGCATCCTCGGCAAGAAGCTCAACGTGCCGCATCTCGACACCCAGAGCGACGCCAGCATCGCGCGCGCCCAGGTGCAGAAGGTGATGGACGACAAGCCCTATGTCATCCTCGGACCGGTCTTCTCCGGCTCGGTGCTGGTGACCATGGCGCTCGCCCAGCAGAACGAGATCGCCGAGATCGTCGGCGGCGAGGCGGCGGCGATCACCCAGCGCGGCAACGCCTTCGTGTTCCGCACCTCGTTCGGCCAGCAGTTCTCGATGCCGAAGATCGCCAACTACATCCGCGACGGCCTGAAGGCGAAGTCGGTCGCCGTGCTGTGGGTCAACAACGACTTCGGCAAGGGCGGCCGCGACAACTTCACCAAGGAGATGCAGGCACGCGACATCAAGGTCGTCGCCGACATCTCGACCGAATCCGGCCAGGTCGACTTCGCCGCCGACGTGGTCAAGCTGAAGGCCGCCAATGCGGATGCCGTCTTCGTCTATACCAACGAGGAGGAGAGCGCCCGCTTCCTGAAGGAGGCGCGCAAGCAGTCGCTCAAGGGCGCGCTGATCGGCGAGACCACGCTTCTGTCGCAGAAGGTGATCGAGTTGGCCGGCGAGGCCGCCAACGGCGTGCGCGGCCATGTCGGCCTGTCTTCCGACGCGCCCGTGCCCGCGCTCGCGACCTTCGCCGAGAAGTTCAAGAAGCGGTTCAACTACGCCAACGACCATAACGGCATCAAAGGCTACGTGGCCGTCTATGCGATCAAGCATGTCACCGAGAAGATCGGCAAGTTCGACAGCAAGGCCTTCGCGGAAGCGCTGCACGGCATGACCATCACGCCGGACAAGACGCCGGGCATCCTGATGGAAGCGACCTGGGACAAGAACGGCGACATCGACCGGGCGAGCTTCCTGGGCGAAGTCGTCGCCGGCAAGCAGAAGATCGTCGAAGTCCTGCCCAAGCTGAACAAGTAACCTGACCGGCATCCGCCGGGGCCCGTTCGGGGCTCCGGCGGATGCGGCGACCGCCCGGGCCGGCCACGGCACCCGCGCCGCGCGGGCTATCCGTCGTCCGATCGCACCCGTCTACCCCCCGCTGTCCGTCCACCCGCCCGTGCCGCCGCCCGCGCACCGCGCCAGGGACCCGACCATGGCCTCATTCCTGCAATTGCTCGTCTCCGGCCTGGCGACCGGCGCCATCTACGCGCTGGTGGCGGTCGGCTTCTCGCTCCTGTGGCAGACCTCGCAGACGATCAATTTCGCGCAGGGCGAATTCGTCATGGTGCCGGCCTTCTTCGTGCTGGTTGCCATGCACACGCTCGGACTGCCGTTCTGGCTGGCCGCGATCGTCGGCATCGCGACCGCCGCGCTGGTGCTCGGCGTCCTGTTCAAGCGCATTATTGTCGACCAGATGCTGCGCCACGGCGTGCTGCCGCTGGTCGTCTCGACCATCGCCCTGTCGCTGTTCATGCGCGAGGCGGTGAAGGATTTCTATTCCGCGCAGGCGCAGCCTTTCCCGTCGCTGGTCGCCGACCGCGACATCACCCTGTTCGGCGTCGTCTTCTCGGCCCAGAGCCTGGCGCTGCTGGTGGTCGCCGTGGCGATCGTCGCCGCCCTGCACATCTTCCTGCAGCATACCCGCTTCGGCCGCATGATGCAGGCGACCGCCCAGAACCCGACCGTGGCGCGCATCCTCGGCATCGATGTCGAGCGCATGATCCTGACCACCTTCCTGGTCAACGCGGTCCTGTGCGCGATCGCCTCGATCCTGATCAGCCCGATCTATCTGGCCAAGTTCACCAATGGCGAGACGCTCGGCCTTGCCGCCTTCGTGGCCGCGATCATCGGCGGCTTCAACCAGGCGCGCGGCGCCATGGCGGGCGGCATCCTGCTCGGCGTGCTCGACAATCTGTGCGCCGCCTACATGTCGGCGCAGTACCGCTCCGCCGTCCCGCTGATCCTACTGGTCCTGTTCATCCTGTTCCGGCCGCAGGGCCTGATGGGCCGCGTCGAGGAGCGGACCGTATGAGCCTCGCCCGCATCCTCGGCCTTCTCGCCGTCCTGATCGCCGTCGGGCTGCTCATCGCCGCCCCGACGATGCTGCGCTCCTACGGCGTCTATCTGCTGGCCTTGTGGTCGGTGACCACCATCGCGGCGCTCGGCCTCAACCTGACGCTCGGCTATGCCGGCCAGATCTCGCTTGCCCAGGGCGCCTTCGTCGGCATCGGCGCCTATACGGTCGCGCTCGCCACCGCGGCGGGCATTCCCTATTTCGTCGCCTTCCTGGGCGCCGGGCTGATCACCTTCGCGATCGGCTGGTGCCTCGGCTATCCGGCGCTGCGCGTGCAGCACCATTTCCTGGCCTTCGTGACGCTCGCCTTCTCGACGCTGGTCTTCCTGGTGCTGCGCAACGAGCAATGGCTGACCAACGGCATCTACGGCATCAACGACATCGCCCGGCCGAAGGTGTTCGGCCTGTCGACCAATCGCAACCCGGACTTCTACTATTTCGCGCTCGGCATGCTGGCCCTGTTCGCCGGGCTGCAATGGTGGATGCTGCGCTCGCCCTGGGGCCGGGCTTTCGTGGCAATCCGCGAGAACCCGCTGCGCGCCGCCTCGCTCGGCATCGACGTGCGCCGCTACACCCTGATGGCCTTCGCGATCGGCTCGGCCTATGGCGGCTTCGCCGGCGCCCTCTATGCGCCGCTGGTGCAGTTCATCGAGCCGAACTCGTTCCAGCTGACCTATTCGCTGAAGCTCCTGCTGATCGTGCTGGTCGGCGGTGCGGGCTATTTCATCGGCCCCTTTTTCGGCGCGATGATCGAGATCCTGCTGCCCGAATGGCTGCGCTTCACGCAAGGGTACTATCTGCTGATCTATGCCACCCTGGTGGTGATCCTGATGGCCGTCTGCCCGAAAGGCCTCGTCGGTGCGGTGGCGCTGATCGCCGAACGCCGGCGCAAGCCGCCCGGCCGTGCACCCGGCCCCGGCGGAACGCTCGACCCCGGTGGCGCCACGCCCGGCCCGACCGGCGCGGCATCCGCTTCCCATTCCCGATAGGACCCCGTCCATGCGCCTCGCCAAGACCCTGTCCGATGCCGATGCGCGCGCCGCACTCGAGGCCATGCGGGCGGCCCTCGCCGACCGCGGCAAGACCGCCGTCCTGGCGGTCGCCGACGATCACGGCGAGCCGATCGCGTTGCTGCGTCTCGACGGCGCGCCGCTCAGCTCGGTCGCGGTCGCCACCAACAAGGCCTTCTCGGCCGCCCGCCTGCGCCGACCCTCCGGCGAGACCGGACGGCGCGTCCGCCATCCGGAGACCGGTTTCGACATCGCCTATTACGGCGACCCCCGCTATGTCGGCTGGGGCGGCGGCCTGCCGGTCATGGTCGACGGTGTGGTGGCCGGGGCGGTCGCGGTCTCCGGCCTGACCGATGCCGAGGACGAGGAGATCGCCGCCATCGGCATCGCCGCGATCCTCGCCGCCCTCTGACCCGCCTCGAAAGGGACCCTTGATGTCATCCCAGGAACGGTTCTGCCTGGCCGGCGTGATGGGCCAGCCCGTGCTCCATTCGCGCTCGCCGATGATCCATGGCCACTGGTTCGCCCAATATGGCCTCAAGGGCGCCTATGTGCCGCTGGCGATCCCGCCGGAGCGGCTGGAGGCGGCTTTGCGCGCCCTGCCGGCGCTCGGCTTTTCCGGCTGCAACATCACGCTGCCCCACAAGGTCGCCGCCATGGCGGTGATGGACGAGGTCGACCCGCGGGCCCGGCGCATCGGCGCGATCAACTGCGTCGTGGTCCGCCCGGACGGCTCGCTCTACGGCTGCAACAACGATGGCTTCGGCTATCTCGAAAGCGTTCGCGAGCGCTTCCCGGACTGGCGCGTGGATGCCGGCCCGATCGTGGTGCTCGGCGCCGGCGGCGGCGCCCGGGCGGTGGTGGCGGCGCTGGCGGACGCCGGCGCGCCGGAGATCCGGCTGGTCAACCGCAGTGCCGATCATGCCGTCGCGCTGGCGGCCGAATATGGCGGTCCGGTCAAGGCGGTCGACTGGTCGCGCCGGGCCGAGATCCTCGACGATGCCGCCATGGTGGTCAACACCACCACCCAGGGCATGACCGGCCAGCCGGCGCTGGATCTCGCGCTCGACCGGCTGCCGGTCGCCGCGCTGGTCTCCGACATCGTCTATATCCCGCTGGAGACGCCGCTCCTCGCTGCCGCCCGCGCGCGCGGCAACCGGACCGTCAACGGGCTCGGCATGCTGATCAACCAGGCCCGCCCGGCCTTCCAGGCCTGGTTCGGCATCCTGCCGGAGGTGACCCCGGATCTGCGCGCCCGCCTGGAGGCCTCGGTCGGATGAGTGCGGCGGATGATCTCGCGCCCGGTCCGGGCGCCTATTTCGATCTGACCGGGCAGGTCGCGCTGGTCACCGGCGCCTCGCGCGGCATCGGCTTCGCCATCGCCTCCGCGCTCGGCCGGGCCGGTGCCACGGTGGTGCTCAATGCCCGTACGGCCGCCTCGCTCGAGGCCGGTGCCGCCGCCTTGCAGGCGGCCGGGATCGTCTGCGAGACCGCCCCGTTCGATGTCGCCGACGGACAGGCCGCGGCGGGCGCGGTCGCTGCCATCGAAGCGCGGCACGGCCGGCTCGACGTGCTGGTCGGCAATGCGGGGGCGACCAACCGGGCCGCGCTCGGCGACTGGACCGAGGCGGCCTGGGACGCGATCCTCGACACCAACCTGCGCTCGGCCCTGTTCCTGGCCCAGGCGGCGGCCGGGCCGATGCGCCGGCAGGGCTCTGGCCGGATCGTCTTCACCAGCTCGATCACCGGCATCCTCGGCCGCGCCACCATCCACGCCTATGTCGCCTCCAAGGCCGGGCTCGCCGGCCTGACCCGCTCGCTCGCCGCCGAACTTGGCCCGCATGGCATCACCTGCAATTGCATCGCGCCCGGCTATGTCGAGACCGACTTGAGCCGCCCGCTGATGGCCGACCCGGCCTTCGTGCAGCGGGTCGTCGACCGCACCGCGCTGAAGCGCTGGGCCAAGCCGGAGGAGATCGCCGGCGTCGCCCTGATGCTCGCCTCGCGGGCCGGCAGCTACGTCACCGGCCAGCAGATCGCCGTCGACGGCGGCATGACGACGACCATGTAGGGCGTCTTCGCCGCCAGGGCGTCTTCGCCGCCAGGGCGTCTTCGCCGCCGGGGCGTCTTCGCCGCCGTAGCGCCTTCACCGTTCGCCCCGCCCGTTCCGGGTTTCCGTCTCCGCGCCGTCATACAGGCTTCACGAGACCGGATCATTCTCGGAGAGTTAGCCGGACGGACGATGATGATCGAAGTCGAAAGCGAATACCCCGGTACTGTATTCTCCCCCGAGGCGTCTGAAGACTTCCGGTTCAGCTATGCCAGACCCGAACAGAAGCCCTTCGACCGTGCGCTGATTCGTGTCGTCGAAGCCGTCACCGGCCAGGCGCGCCTGGAGCGGCTCTATCGCACCTGGGCGGCCAGCGGCGACCGGTCGAAATCCTTCTTCGAGGCGGCCCTGGACCTTCTGCGCGTGCGGCCGCGCTTCGACGGCCATCCGCTCGCCGCGATCCCGACCGATCGGCCTGTGCTGTTCCTGGCCAACCATCCCTTCGGCGTCATCGACGGCCTGACCCTCGGCTGCCTCGCCACCAAGGTGCGGCCGGATCTGAAGATCATGACGCACAGCATGCTGTGCCAGGTGCCCGAGGCGCGGCCCTACCTGCTGCCGGTCGATTTCGATCGCAGCGCAGCGGCCCGGCTGACCACGGTCCGGACCCGCCAGCGCGCCATCGAGTGGCTGTCGGACGGCCACGCGGTCGGCATCTTCCCGGGCGGCGGCATCGCGACCGCCGGGCGTCCGCTGCGCGGGCCGGCGCTGGAGCATCCCTGGCACGTCTTCGTCGCGCGGCTGCTCGCCGTGCCGGACCTGCTGGTCGTGCCGGTCTTCTTCCACGGCCAGAATTCGCGCCTGTTCCAGGTCGCCAGCCACCTGAACTATCCGCTGCGCGTCGCGCTGATCTTTCACGAAACCCGCCGCCGGATGGGCCGCGACCTGCGCGTCACGATCGGCACGCCGTTCCGCGCCGACAGCCTGCCCAAGACCGACCGCGCCGAGGCGCTGGACGACCTGCGCCGGCGGACCCTCTCGCTCGGCAATGCCCGCCCGGAAGTGCTCGCCAACACCTTCCGGTTCCGCGACTGGATCGAGGTCGACTGATCCGACCCGCCGCCTATTGCCGGCGTGCCGCCACCTCGGCCAGGATGCGGTCGGCGGCCATCCAGCCGACCATCATGGCGGGCGCATTGGTGTTGCCCGAGGTGACGGTCGGAAAGATCGAGGCATCGGCGACCCGCAGGCCGTCGACGCCATGGACCTTGAGATCGGGGTCGACCGCGCTGCCGCCCGGGTCCGGCCCCATCCGGCAGGTGCCGCAGGGATGGAAGACCGAATAGGCGCGCGCCCGGATGTCGGCGGCCAGCGCGTCGTCGGAGGCGCAATCCGGACCGGGCTTCAGTTCGGCGGCGATCAGGTCGCGGAAGGTCGGCGCTTCGGCGAGGCGGCGCAGGAAGCGGGCGCCGGCCAGGATCGTCGTGCGATCCTCCTCGGTGTCGAGATAGTTCGGGACGATCAGCGGCGCGACGGACGGGTCGGCAGAGCGGATCGCGACATGGCCGCGGCTGGTCGGCCGGCAGGGCGAGACGCTGGTCGAGAAGCCCGAGAAGGGATCGGGCTTCATCAGCGCACGCACCCCCGGAACGGCACGCTCGTAAGAGAGCGGCGAGAAGTAGAGCTGCATGTCGGGGCGGTCGAGATCGGCGCGCGTCCGGAAGAAGCCGCCGCCCTGGTTGACGCTCAGCGACAGCGGCCCGCGCCGGCCGAACAGATAGGCTAGCCCGGCGCGGATCTGGCCGATCAGCGGCAACAGGTCGTCGTTGAGGCTCGGGCGGCGCGCCCGGTAGACATGGTCGTAGCAGAGATGATCCTGCAGGTTCTGCCCGACGGCGGGACTGTCGACGCGGGGTGCGATGCCGTGGCGGGCGAGCAGGTCGGCCGGGCCGATCCCCGACAGCTGCAGAATCTGCGGCGAGTTGAAGGCGCCAGCCGTCAGGATGACGCCGCCGCCCGCCCGCACCTCGTGCACGCGCCCGCCGCGCCGGTAGCGGATGCCGACGGCGCGGCGGCCCTCGAACAGGATCCGTTCGGCCAGCGCACCGGTGACCAGGCGGACGCGGCCGGTCTTCAGGGCCGGCTTCAGGAAGGCGGTGGCGGCCGAAACCCGGCGGCCGTTGCGGGTGGTGATCTGGTAGTGGCCGACGCCCTCGGTGGTGGCGCCGTTCAGGTCCGGATTGGCCGGCAGGCCGGCCTCCAGGCCGGCGCGCACGAACAGGGCGGTCAACGGGTGGCATTCGCCGGCGATGTCGGAGATGTGGACCGGGCCGCCGGCGCCGTGCCATTCGGAGGCGCCGAGCGCGTGATCCTCCATGCGCCGGTAGGCGGCCAGCACGTCGGCGCCCGACCAGCCCGGATTGCCGGCCGCCGCCCAGCCGTCGAAATCCTCCGCCTGCCCGCGCGACCAGACCATGGCGTTGATCGAACTCGATCCGCCGACCACCTTGCCGCGCGGCTGGTAGACGACGCGGCCGTCCAGGCCCGGCACGGCTTCGGTGCGGTACATCCAGTTCAGCCGCGGCGCATAGAAGGTCTTGCCGTAGCCGATCGGCAGGTGGATCCAGGGGCTCAGGTCGCGCGGCCCGGCCTCCAGCACCAGGATCCGGCCCCGGCCGGCCTCCGCCAGACGTCCGGCCACGACGCATCCGGCCGAGCCCGCGCCGACCACGATCCAGTCATAGTTTTCCATCGGAACCCCGTCAGCCGGCGCGGCCCTCGCCGCGGTCGCGCTGGACCATGACCGAGATCAGGCCGATCAGCCCGGATCCGACCATCAGGAACAGCGAGACTGCGTTCAGGACCGGCGTCGAGCCCTGTTTCATGCGGTCGAACATGGTGATCGTCAACGGCGGGTCTGACCCGACCAGCATCAGCGTCGTGTTGAAATTCTCGAACGAGATCAGGAAGGCGACCAGGCCGGCGCCGATCACCGCCGGCGCCAGATAGGGCAGCGTCACGGTCAGGAAGGCGGCGGCCGGGGTCGCGCCGAGATCGAAGGCGGCCTCTTCCAGCGCCCGGTCGAACTTGCGCAGCCGGGCGGCGATGACCAGCGTGGCGATGGTGGCGATGAAGGAGAACTGGCCGAGCACGACCAGCAGCAGCCCCGGTCGCAGCGCCGCCACCTCCCAGCCGAAGCGGTCGTCGAGCGCATTGGCGACGGTCGAGGAGAAGGCCAGGATCGAGATGCCTAGGATCACGCCCGGAATGACCAGCGGCGCCAGCATCATCAGATAGGCGAAGCTCTTGAAGGGGAAGTCGTGCCGCTCGAACAGGAAGGCGGTGGTGGTGCCGACCAGGATCGAGACGGCCGTGGTGGCGAGCGCGACCAGCACCGAATTGCCGATGCCGCGCAGGATGTTGCGGTCGTGCAGGAGGCCGATCCGGGGCTCGGTCGTGCCGATGAACCAATCCAGCGTGAAGCCCTTCCAGGGCAGCGCCGGAAAGAGCGAATCGTTGAAGGCGAAGACGGCGACGACGACCAGCGGCACCGCCAGATAGATCAGGAACAGGCCGACATAGGCCTTGTAGGCGGCATCGACGAAGGGCGAGCGGGGCAGCGTGCGCAGCATGGTCAGCGCCCCAGCGTCGAGGACAGGGACTGGCCGGTCAGCCGGAGGCCGATCCAGACGATCAGGCTCGACGTCGCCAGCAGCACGAAGCCGAAGGCGGAGCCGACCTCCCAATTGAAGCGCGTGATGAACTGCGTGTAGATCTGCGCCGTGAACCACTGGCTCGACTTGCCGCCGAGCAGCGTTGGGGTCAGGTAGTTGCCGAGCGTCAGCATGAAGACCACGATCGATCCGGCGACGATGCCCGGCATGGCGTGCGGCACCACTACCTCGCGCAGGATCGAGCCGGCATTGCCGCCGAGGTCGTAGCCGGCCTCGATCAGGCTGTCGTCGAGGCTGTCGAGCGCGGAGATCAGCGGCACGACCATGAACAGGAGCGAGGTGTAGACGAGGCCAATCATCACGACCACGTCGTTGTAGAGGAATTCGACCGGCCCGGAGATGATGCCGGCCCAGATGAGCAGGTTGGAGAGCAGGCCGGTCTCGCGCAGGATCATCATCCAGCCGAAGACGCGGACCAGTTCGCTGACCCAGAAGGGCAGCAGGCAGGCCATGAACAGAGCCGTCCGGCCCCGGCCGCGCGCCAGCTTGGCGATGTAGTAGGCCATCGGAAAGGCGATCACGAGGGTCAGCGCAGTCGCCAGGAGCGACATCGCCACCGTGCGGATCAGCGCCTGCACATAGACCGGCTCGCCGAAGAACTCGACATAGTTGCGGATGCCGGTACTGAAGACGCGCGGGGCGACCTTCTCGTGCAGCGAGATCAGCAGGAGGTCGACATGCGGGATAACGACGATCAGCAGGATCCAGAGCACGAAGGGCGTCGCGACCAGCAGCAGCGCCAGCCGGCGCCCATCTCGGCGCGGGTCGACCGGGATGGACGCCGGGGCGCTCACGGGGACGTCTCCGATGCCGCGCCGGCAGGCACCGCATCGTGAGGCGCCGCGCCGTGAGGCGTTGCGCCGTTAGGCGCCAGGAAGGCGATGGCGCGGTCGGCCTGGAAACGCAGCCGGACCGCCGCGCCGGGGGCGAGGCCGCCGGTCGGCAGGCCGGCCGGCAAGGCGACCGCGAGTGTTTCGGGCGCCGCCGGGGCCGCGACCGTGACCAGGGTCTGGCTGGCCGCGCCGTTGAAGAGCAGGCTGTCGACCGTGCCGGAAAACCGGTTGTCGCCGTCCTCGGCGGGCTGGATCTGCGCCCCGGCGGTCTCCAGCACGATCGCCTCGGGCCGCACGAAGATCTCGACCCGGGTGCCCACGGTCGGCCGCACGCCCTCCGCCGCCGTGGCCGCGACCGTGAGGCCGGACTCGGTCCGGGCCCGGATGCGGCCCGCGTCGGCCGCCGTGACGGTCGCGGTCCAGCGCTGACTGTCGCCGACGAAGCCGGCCACGAAGGCGCTCGACGGGCGGTAGTAGAGGTCCTGCGGGGTGCCGACCTGCTCGAAGCGGCCACCATTCATCACCGCGACCTGGTCGGACATCACCAGCGCCTCGGACTGGTCGTGGGTGATGTAGACGAAGGTGGTGCCGAACTGGTGCTGCAGCTGCTTCAGTTCTACTTTCATGTGCTCGCGCAGCTTCAGGTCCAGCGCGCCGAGCGGTTCGTCGAGCAGGAGCAC
Organism: Prosthecodimorpha staleyi; assembly: GCF_018729455.1. NCBI lineage: Bacteria > Pseudomonadati > Pseudomonadota > Alphaproteobacteria > Hyphomicrobiales > Ancalomicrobiaceae > Prosthecodimorpha > Prosthecodimorpha staleyi. Next base: position 41,486 of record NZ_JAHHZF010000013.1, read on the forward strand.
GGTCGGCTCCAGCACCATGCAGCGGGCGATGGCGACGCGCTGCTTCTGGCCGCCGGAGAGCTGGTCGATGCGCTTCGGTCCGGCGGTGGCGAGCCCGACCCGGGCCAGCACGGCGTCGACCTTGCGGGCGATCTCTTCGCGCGGCAGGCCGCGGCGGCGCAGGCCGTAGCCGACATTGCCGGCGACCGTCATCATCGGGAACAGGGCGAGATGCTGGAACACCATGTTGACCGGCCGCCGGTTCGGCGGCGTCGCCAGCACCGAGGCGCCGTTGATCAGGATGTCGCCCGCGCTCGGCTGCTCGAAGCCGGCGATCATGCGCATCAGCGTGGTCTTGCCGCAGCCCGACGGGCCCAGGATCGAGAAGAACGAGCCCTTCGGCACCTGCAGGGAGACGTCGTGCACGGCGGTGAAGCGGCCGAAGCGCTTCGAGACGGTGCGGACTTCGAGATCGATCGACATGGGCGTCCCGGCCGCCGGATGAAGGGGCCCGTCCGGTTTGCCGGACGGGCGGGGTGTCATCGCGGAACTGCGACCGGCCTCACTTGGCCGAGACGCGGTCCAGGATCTTGCCTTCCATCTCTTCGAGGCCCGCTGGGATCGCCGGGAACCACTTGATGTTGGCGATCACCGCAGCCGGGAAGGCCTCCTGGAAGGACTTGCGCAGCTTCTCGGAGACCAGCGCGTCGGAGCCCTTGGAGGCCGAGAAGCTGCCCGAGGATTCCACGATCTGCGCGGCGATTTCGGGCTTCATGACGAAGTTGATCCACTTGTAGGCGGCTTCGTCGTTCTTGCCCTTGGCCGGCAGCGCGAAGGTGTCGATCCAGCCGAGCGCGCCGGTCGAGGGCGCGACGAAGTTGATCGCGGCATTCTCGCCGTTGAGCTTGAAGCCGGTCGAATCCCAGGCCTCGGAGGCGACGATCTCGCCGGAGCGGATCATGCCGAGGAGCTGGTCGGAGCCGGTCCAGTAGGCCTTCACGTTGGGCTTGCAGTCGGCCAGCTTCTGGCCGGCCTTCTCGATGATGGCCTGGTACTTGGCCTTGTCCGAATAGGCCGCGAAGGGATCGTCGCCGGCCGCGAAGGCCATGCCGAGCAGCGCGGTGCGCTTCAGGCGCATCGAGACCTTGCCCTTGTATTCGGGCTTGCACAGATCCGCGAAGGTCTTGATGTCCGGCGCCTTGGAGCGGTCGACCACCATGCCGGAGGTGCCCCAGAGATGCGCGACGCCGTAGACCTTGCCGTCGACGGCGGTGTTCTTCTTGGAGGCCTCGAGCAGTTCCGGGATGAACAGCTCGGCCTTGATCTTGGACAGGTCCATCGGCTTGTAGATGCCGAACTCGGTCTGCGGACCGGTGATGCGGTCCTGGCTCGGCTGGGCCAGATCGAAGCCGGCGCCGCCGGTGGCGCGCAGCTTGGAGATCATGTCTTCGTTGTTCGAGATCGTGACCTCGACGTCGATGCCGGTCTCGGCCTTGAACTTCTTGAGGACCGCCTCGGGCGCATAGTCGCCCCAGGTCAGGAGGCGAAGGGTTTCGGCCTCGGCCGGATGGGCGATGGCGAGAAGGGCAAGCCCCGCCGCGGAGGCGAGCAAACGCTGGAAGCTCTTCATGTGTCTCTCCCTCGGTCCGCACGCCAGCGCTTGGGCTGCCGTCGGATTGGAACAGTATGGAGGGATTGGTCTGTCCGGCAGGTCCATTATGGCCAATCAGGCAGACCAATCCCGGTCTCCGCGGTCCTGTCGACGCGAAGGCCGTCGGCCTCGATATCAGCCAGAGACTCAGCCAGTGTGACAGTCGCGTGTCCGATCTGGGCCGGCGAAAAACCGCTGAAACCCAGGACGACGCCCTCCCGGCCGATCGGCTCGACGCAGAAGCGCTCGATCGGCGCCACGGTCAGGCCGCGCTTGTCCGCCGCCCGGGCGAGCCGCGCCGCCGACAGACCGGGTTTCAGGAAGGCGACCGTGTGCAGGCCCGTGGTGGTCGGCACCGGGTCCATCCATCGGGCCAGCGGGCCGGCCAGCGCCGCGCTGAGGGCCCGGTAGCGCTCCGCGTAGATGCGGCGCATGCGCCGGACATGGGTGGCGAAATGGCCCTCGGCGAGGAAATCCGCCACCACGGCCTGCACCACGGTCGGCACGCCCGGCGAGAAGGCCTCCAGACTCAAGGCCAGCGCATCGGCGAGCGAGGGCGGCGGCAGCATGAAGCCGAGCCGCAGCGCCGGGAACAGCGATTTCGAGAAGCTGCCGACATAGATCACACGTCCGCCGCGATCGATGCCCTTCAGGGTCGGCAGCGGCTGACCCGACAGGCGGAACTCGCCGTCCCAGTCGTCCTCCACGATCCAGCCGTCCGCCGCCTCGGCGGCATTGAGCAGCGCCAGGCGGCGGTCGAGCGACAGGGTCGCGCCGAGCGGCTGCTGATGCGACGGCGTCACGAAGGCGAGGCGGAAGGCCCGCTCGCGGGCAAGGCCGGCCTCGACCACGAGGCCACTGTCGTCGACCGGCACCGGCACCAGCCGGGCGCCGCGAAGCACGAAGGAATTGCGCGCGCCGATCGCGCCGGGATTCTCGAACCAGACCGGGTCGCCGGGATCGATCAGGGCCGCGGCGATCAGCTGGAAGGCATCCTGCGCGCCAGCCACGATCAGGATCGAGCGCCAGTCGCATTCGATGCCGCGGTCGAAGCGCAGATGGGCTGCGATCGCCTTGCGCAGTGGCGCATGGCCGTGCGGGTCCGGGTAGCCGAGCACCTGGTGGCGGGCCTTGCGCCAATGCTTGGCGGAGAGCCGCGCCCATTGCGCCATGGGAAAGTCTTCGAAGGACGGCATGGCGGTGGTGAAGGGGCGCGGCTGGTGGGTCAGGCGCGGCGTGAATTCGGATGCCGCCAGGGCCATCGAGCGGGCGAGCCGGGCCGGCCGGGCGGCGCCGGGCGCGGCAACGGCGACCGGGCGCGGCCGCTCCGCCCCGACCGCGGCGCTGACATAGGTGCCGTCGCCGATCCGGGTCTCCAGGATGCCTTCTGCGGCCAGCCGCTCGAAGCACTCCACCAGCGTCGCCCGCGCGACGCCGAGTTCGCGCGCCAGCGTCCGGGTCGCCGGCAGGCGGTCGCCGGCCGCCAGCGCGCCGGACAGGACCAACTCGCGCAAGGCGTCGCCGATCTGCACCGGCAGGGCCAGTTCGGAGGTCCGGTCGAGCCGGATCGCCTGCATCAACGGTCCCGCGGCCCGCTTCACCATGCTGTCACGCTTCGACCCTCGGTTCGATTGGCCCGTCGATTTGTCCAGAATGGACCTTAGTCGCAGTCCAATCCAGACTAAAGTCCACGGCATCGGCGTGGGGGCAGCCCATCCCGAACCGCGCCGGCCCGTCTCCGAGGATCGGCGCCAACCCGAGGCAGGAGCCGGGGCATTTCGACGGAGATGCACCGGGCTCCGGGAGGCGGCATGCGGATCCAGAAGCTCGAGACCTTTGCCAATCGTTCCGTCGGCTTCGTTCGCGTGACGAGTGAGGACGGCCGGCAGGGCTGGGGTCAGATGTCGGCCTACAATGCCGACATCACCGCGACGGTGTTCCACCGCCAGATCGCCCCCCATGCGCTCGGCGCCGACGAGACCGACATTGCCGGCCTGGTCGCCCTGATTCCCGAGCGCGAGCACAAGTTTCCCTGCTCCTACCTGTTCCGCGCCTTGACCGGGCTCGACACCGCCTTGTGGGATCTCGCCGGCAAGCGGGCCGGCAAGAGCGTCTGCGAACTGCTCGGCGGCACGCCGCGGCCGTTCCCGGTCTATGCCTCCAGCATGAAGCGCGGCGAGATCACGCCCGAGGCCGAGGCTGAGCGGCTGCCGCGGCTGCGCGACCGGCACGGCTACAAGGCCTTCAAGTTCCGCGTCGGCCGGGAATGCGGCCACGACCAGGACGAATGGCCGGGGCGCACCGAAGCCATTGTGCCGATGGTGCGCAAGGCGCTGGGCGACGACGCCATCCTGCTGGTCGACGGCAACAGCGCCTATTCGCCGAAGAAGGCGATCGAGGTCGGCCACATGTTGCAGGACCACGGCGTGGTGCATTTCGAGGAGCCCTGCCCCTACTGGATGCACCATTGGACCGCCGAGGTGACGCGCGCGCTCACTCTCGACGTGACCGGCGGCGAGCAGGACTGCGACCTGACGCTGTGGCGCTACATGACCGAGAACCGGGTCGTCGACGTGGTGCAGCCGGACGTGTGCTATGTCGGCGGCGTCTGCCGCATGCTCGAGGTCGCCCGCATGGCCGCGGCGGCCGGGCTGCCGGTGACGCCGCACTCCGCCAACCAGTCGCTGGTTACCTGCTTCACCCTGCACATCATGGGCGCGATCCCGAATGCCGGGCCCTATGTCGAATTCTCGATCGAGGGGCCGGACTACTATCCTTGGGAGGTCGGCCTGCTGCGCAATCCGCTCGTTGCCCGCGACGGCATGGTCGACATCCCGGCCGGTCCCGGATGGGGCCTGGAGATCGAGCCGGCCTGGCTCGACGGGGCCGACTATCAGGTGAGCGAGGTGGCCCGATGAGCGCCGTTTCGCGCGACGCGCTGGTCGCCGAGGCCCGGGCGACCGGTACGCTCGCCGGCCTGCCGGACGGCCATTTCATCGACGGCGCCTTTGTGCCGCCGGCCGCCGGCCGCTTCATGGACAGCGAGGATCCCGGCTTCGGCCGGCCCTTCGCGCGCTTCGCCGCCGGCGATGCCGCCGATATCGAGCGCGCCGTGGCGAGTGCCGGCAAGGCCTCCCGCGGCGTCTGGCGTCGCATGGCCCCGGCCGAGCGCGGCCGCATTCTGATGCGCGCGGCCGAGATCGTGCGCGCGGAGGCCGCCCGTCTGGCGGTGGTCGAATGCCTGGACGCCGGCAAGCGGCTGGCGGAAGCCGAAGGCGACGTGCGCGGCGTGGCGCGCTGCTTCGAATATTATGCCGGGGCCTGCGACAAGCTGCAGGGCGACAGCCTGCCGCTCGATGCCGACCATGTCGGGCTGACCGTCTGGGAGCCAGTCGGCGTCGCCGCGCAGATCATCCCCTGGAACTATCCGATCTCCACCGCCGCCCGCGGCATCGCGCCGGCGCTCGCCGCCGGCTGCACGGTGGTGGCGAAGCCGGCCGAGCAGACCCCGTTCACCGCGCTGATGCTGGCCGACATCCTCGCCCGCGCCGGCCTGCCCGCCGGCGTGCTCAACGTCGTCACCGGTACGGGCCGCGCGGCCGGGGCGCCGCTGGTCGCCCATCCGGGGATCGACCACATCACCTTCACCGGCTCGGTGCCGACCGGCATCGGCGTCATCAAGGCGGCCGCCGACAACGTCACCCGCACGGTCATGGAACTCGGCGGCAAGTCGCCGCTGGTCGTCATGGCCGACGCCGACCGGGACCGCGCGCTCGACGGCGTGATGGAGGCGATCTTCGAGAATGCCGGCCAGATCTGCTCGGCCGGCTCGCGTCTGATCCTGCAGCGCGGCATCGCGGAGGCGTTCATCGAGGCGCTGCTCGGCCGGATCGCGCGCCTGCGGCTCGGCCACGGGCTCGACGACGCGACCGACATGGGGCCGGTCAATTCCGCGCTGCATCTCTCCCGCATCGACGCCCATGTGGCGGCGGCGCGCCGGGCCGGCAACACCATCCTGACCGGCGGCGCGGTCTGCCGGCCGGAGGGCTGCGAGGCCGGCCACTATTTCGCGCCGACCGTGGTGCTCGCGCGCGGCCTCGACGACCCAATCGTCCAGGAGGAGGTGTTCGGCCCGGTCCTCGCCGTGACGGTGGTCGACGAGCTCGACGCCGCCATCGCGGCCGCCAACGCGACCCCGTATGCCCTGGTCGCCGGCATCTACACCGCCGATCTCGGCCAGGCCTTCCGCTTCGCCCGCGCCGTCGACGCCGGACAGGTCTACATCAACGAATATTTCGCTGGTGGCATCGAGGTGCCCTTCGGCGGCAACCGCAAGTCCGGCTTCGGCCGCGAAAAAGGCCTCGAAGGCCTGCGCGGCTACTGCAAACTGAAGAGCATCGTCGCGCGGATCTGAACGGCGGGCGGGTGCAGTGGTAACGGGAGGGGAGGCAGGATCGCTCCATAACGTCTCCGATCCGTCCTCCCCACCCTGGCTTCTTCGCGACATTTGGTCCGAATTCGGGCAGCCTTGCCGGCGTCACCGGGCCTGCGATCGCTGTCCGTGCGCCCGAAAGTGCGGCGGCTTGATTTCTTCATGAGTTTATACTCATAATGCCAAGATCGGAGCACGACGGCCCGTGCCCGGACTGGTTGAGGCTGGGGGCAGCCCTGCGATGGAAAGGCTACCGCGACCCAGCCGCTCGTTGGTTTGGATCGGGTCCTGCCGGAAGGACTACGGGGCCTTCCCGCCGGCCGTCCAGGAAGCCTTCGGGTTCGAACTGTTTCTGGCCCAGACCGGCCAACGTCCGCCGTCGGCCAAGACCCTCAAGGGATTGTCCGGCGGGACGGTCGAACTGATCGACGACTTCGACGGCGACACCTATCGGGCCGTCTACACGACCCGCTTCGAAAGCGTCATCTATGTCCTGCATGCCTTCAAGAAGAAGTCGAAAAGCGGCATCAAGACGCCGCAGACCGATATCGATCTGATCAGCAAGCGCCTGAAGGATGCCGAAGCGGACCATGCCAACAGGATGAAGCGGGAGACCCCATCATGACTGCGGACCCGATCGAGGTCACCGAGGGAACCGGCAACCTGTTCGCCGACCTCGGCCTGCCGGACGCCGAAACGCATTTCCTCAAGGCCCAGTTGGTGGCCGAGATCTATCGCCTGACCGGCGAACGGAAGCTGACCCAGGCGAGGGCCGGGACCCTCATGGGGATTTCCCAGCCGGAGGTGTCCCGCCTGTTCAAAGGGCACTTTCGCGAATATTCCGTCGACCGGCTGATGACCTTCCTGACCGCCTTCGGCCGAGATGTGGAGATCGTCGCCCGCCCGCGCGCGGCCCAACAGGGCCGCGGCCGGATTCGATTCAGCGCCGTGGAGGCCTGACCGTCCGTCGCCACCGTCCGGATTGCGCCGCTGCGGGCGGGACCTCGAAACGTGTCCCGCCCCCAGTCCGTCGGTCTAACCCTCAGCCCCAGACCTCGCGGGCAATGTCGACGATCATGGCGAGCTTGGCCCATTGCTCGTCCTCGGCCAGGATGTTGCCCTCCTCGGTCGAGGCGAAGCCGCATTGCGGGGAGAGGCAGAGCTGGTCGAGGGAGACGTAGCGGGCCGCCTCGTCGATGCGGCGGCGGATGTCGTCCTTCTTCTCCAGCGTGCCGGTCTTGGAGGTGACGAGGCCGAGCACCACGAACTTGCCCTTGGGCAGGAAGCGCAGCGGCTCGAAGCCGCCGGCGCGGTCGCTATCCCATTCCATGAAATAGCCGTCGACCGGCATGGCGTTGAACAGCACCTCGGCGACCGGCTCGTAACCGCCCGAGGCGATGAAGGTGGAGCGGAAGTTGCCGCGGCACAGATGCATCGTGATGGCGAGGTCGGCCGGCTTGGCCGCGAGCGCCGTCCGGACCATGCCGGCATAGATGTCCGGCTGCCGGTCGGGGTCGTCGCCGCGCGCGCGCAGCATCTCGCGCTGCTCGGGATCGCACAGATAGGCAAACGAGATGTCGTCGAGCTGCAGGTAGCGGCAGCCGGCCGCGTAGAAGCTGTCGACGGCACCCCGATAGGCCGTGCCGACATCGTTGTAGAAGCCGTCCATGTCGTCGTAGATGCCGGGATTCATCATCTTCCGGCCGCCGCGATAGTGCAGCATGCTCGGACCCGGAATGGTCATCTTCGGCGTCGAGCCGGGGCCGACATGGTCGCGCAGGAAGGCGAAATGGTCGAGCATCGGGTGGGTGCCAGGCCAGCCGACCTTGCTGGTGATGCGCAGCGCCTTGGCGATGCCGACGCCGCCCTTGAAGTTCATGCCGGAATCGGCGGTGACCGAAGTGACGCCGTCGAGCCGTTCCAGGAAGTCGAAATGCCAGAAGGCGCGGCGGAACTCGCCGTCCGTGATGCCCTTCAGGCCGACCGCCTCCTGGCGGGCGATCAGCTTGACGATCTCGGCATCCTCGACGGCCTTCAGGCCGGCATCGTCGAGCGTGCCGGCGGCGTGGCTCTCGCGCGCGGCCTTAACCGGTGCGGTGCGTAGAAGGCTGCCGACCATGTCGGCCCGGAACGGCGGCGTCTGGCGTTGCATGCGATATCCTCCCTGTTTCGTTTTCTGTCGTGCGGATCCGATGGTTTCGGGCGGTCAATGCTGTCCGATACGGCCGGGCTTGCGGGCGGTCACGCCGAGATGCTGCTCCAGCGGCGCGGGATCGTCGATCAGCGTCCGGCTCGGCGCGGCATGCACGATGGCGCCGCGATCGAGGATGACGGCGTCGTCGGTCACGCCGAGGATCTTCTGGGCATGCTGCTCGACCACGATCGCCGCCATGCCCTCGTCGCGGATGATCCGCTTCAAGGCGGCAAGCAGTTCCTCGATGATGATCGGCGCCAGGCCCTCGGTCGGCTCGTCGAGCAGCAGCAGGCGCGGATTGAGCACCAGCGCGCGGCCGACTGCCAGCATCTGCTGTTCGCCGCCGGACAGCTGGTTGCCGAGATTGCGGCAGCGTTCCTTGAGGCGCGGGAACAGGCCGTAGACGCGATCGACCGTCCAGGCGCCCGGCCGCGCCACGGCGGTCAGATTCTCTTCGACCGTCAGCGACTTGAAGATGTTGCGCTCCTGCGGCACCCAGCCGATGCCGGCATGGGCGCGCCGGTCGGGCCGGAGCCCCGTGATGTCCTTTCCGCCGAGCGCGATCCGGCCGCCGCGATGGCGGGTGACGCCCACGATCGTGTTGAGCAGCGTCGTCTTGCCGGTGCCGTTGCGGCCGAGCACGGCGAGCGCGCGGCCCTCGCCAAGGGTCAGGTCGATGCCGGAAATGACCAGCGCCTCGCCATAGCCGGCGGCGACCCGGTCGAGCCGCAGAAGATCAGCCATCCAGGCTCTCCCCGAGATAGACGGCGCGCACGCGCGGGTCGTTGGCGACCTCCGCGACGCTGCCTTCCGTGAACAGCGCACCGTTGACCAGCACCGAGATGCGGTCAGCGAAAGAGAAGACGAGGTCCATGTCGTGCTCGATCAGCAGCACCGACACGTCGCGCGGCAGGGCCGCGACGGTGGCGAGCAGTTCCTGGCGCTCGGCCTCCGGCACGCCGGCGGCGGGTTCGTCGAGGAGCAGCACGCGCGGCCGGCACGCGAAGGCGACGGCGATCTCCAGGAGCCGCTGCTTGCCGTAGGCGAGCGTCCGGGTCGGCTCGCCGAGCACCTCGGTCAGCCGGAAGCGCTCGGCGATCTCCAGGATCTCGTCGGTGACGGCCGCCTTGCTGCCAACCACCCGCCACCAGTCGCGCCCGGACCCCATCCGCTCGGAGACGGCAAGGCCGATCGTCTCCAAAGGCGTCATGGTCGGGAACAGCTGGTTGATCTGGAAGGTGCGCGACAGGCCGCGGCGGACGCGCAGGTCGGAGCGGAGCCGGGTCACGTCGGCGCCTTCGAGCAGGATCTGCCCGGCCGATGGCGGCAGGACACCGGTCAGGAGGTTGACGAAGGTGGTCTTGCCGGCCCCGTTCGGGCCGATCAGGGCATGGCGGGCGCCGGTCTCCAGGCGGAAATCGACATGGTCGGTGGCGATCAGGCCGCCGAAGCGGCGCACCAGGCCGCGGGTTTCCAGGGCGGGGGCCATCTCAGCGCTCTCCGGAGGCGGGGGTGGCGTGGGGTCCGCCGGCGGGTCCGGCCCCGCCGGCGGGCCCGGTCGCGCGGGCGCGCCAGGCGGCGGTGAGCCGGGCGGTCAGGCGGTCTCGGTCGGCCAGGACCAGGATGATCAGGATCAGGCCGATCCAGAACAGCCAGTATTGCGGCGTGATGCTGGCGAGCATGTCCTGCAGGAGCTTGAAGACGACCGCGCCGACCAGCCCGCCGTAGAGATAGCCGGTGCCGCCGATGACCAGCACGAGGAGCACGTCGGCGGAGCGGTGGAAGGCGATCACGTCGAGCGAGACGAACTGGGTCGTCTGGGCGAGCAGCGCGCCGGCCACGCCCGCATAGGCGGCCGACAGCGTGTAGACCGCGATCAGCCGGGCATTGACCGGGATGCCGACCGCCCGTGCCCTCAATGAATTGTCGCGGATGGCGCGCAGCGACAGCCCGAAGGGCGAGACCACGATGCGCCGTGCGATCACGAACAGCACGAAGGTCACGACGAGGCTGTAGACATAGGCGGTGGTGCCGAAGATGTCGAACTCGAAGCGGCCGAGGATCGCCGGCATGATCACGCCCTGCAGGCCGTCGGCGCCGCCGGTCAGCCAGGCCATCTGGTTGGCGACCTCCGCGAGGATCAGGGCCACGCCGAGGGTGACCATCAGGCGGGTCAGATCCGCACCGCGCAGCACCAGGAAGCTGGTCACCCAGCCGAGCGCCGCGGCGGTCGCGGCCGCGCCGACGAGCCCGATCACGGGGTCGAGCGCGAAATGCTTGGCGATCAGCCCGGCCGTGTAGGCGCCGAGCCCGAAGAAGGCGGCATGGCCGAGCGAGACGATGCCGGCATAGCCGAGGATCAGGTCGAGCGAGACGGCGAACAGGCCGATGATGGCGATCTCGTTCAGGATCAGGTGCCGGTCCGGCAGGAGCCAGATCGAGGCGAGCGCGGCGAGCCAGAACAGGATCTCCGGCACCCGCCAGCGGCCGCGCCGGGCGAGGGTGCGGGCGACGATGCCGCTCTGGACGAAGCTGTCGGCGGAGGCGTGCGACATGGTGCGGTCCCTGGACTCAGCGGGCGCGGGCGAACAGACCCTGCGGGCGCAGGACCAGGACCACGATCATGAGCGAATAGATGACGAAGGCGCCGAAGCTCGGCACGTAGTACTTGCCGGCCACGTCGGCGACGCCGAGGAGGATCGAGGCCAGGAATGGCCCGGTCAGGCTGGTGGTCCCGCCGACGGTGACCACGATCAGGAAGTAGATCATGAATTTCAGCGGGAAGGTCGGATCGAGGCCGAGGATCTCCGCCCCCAGCGCGCCGCCGAGGCCGGCGAGGCCGGAGCCGAACGCGAAGGTGATCGCGAAGATGGCCGAGACGTTGATGCCGAGGCCGCGGGCGACGCGCGGATCGTCCACAGCCGCACGCAGCCGGCTGCCGAAGCGGGTCTTGGCCAACACCAGCTGGAGGGCGACCACCAGCACGCTGCAGACCACGATGATGAAGCTGCGGTAGAGGCCGACCTGGACGCCGAGAATGTCGACCCGGCCCTTCAGCCAGGACGGCAGCGTCACGAATTGCTGCTGCGATCCCATCGTCCAGTCGACCGCCGCCACCGCCATGAAGACCAGGCCGATCGAGAACAGCACCTGGTCCAGGTGGTTGCGGTGATAGAGGCGGACATAGAGGGTCCGTTCCAGCACCAGCCCGATCGCGGCGGGTACCAGGAAGGCGAAGGGCAGGGTGGCCAGGAAGGGCAGGCCCCAGCGGTTGATCAGGATCGCGGTGACGTAGCCGCCCGCCATGGCGAAGGCGCCATGGGCGAGATTGACGAAGTTCATCAGCCCGAGCGTGATCGCCAACCCGCAGGCGAGCACGAAGAGCAGCATGCCGTAGGCGACGCCGTCGAACAGGATGGTCAGCACCGGAAGCCTCCGCACGGGGCAGGAGGGGCGCCGCCGGTCCGGCCGGGGCGCCCGTCTGGGGGGGATCGGGACGGATGCTTGCATCCAGCCCGAACCGGGTGGCGGGGCGGATCGATCCGGCGGCGGACGGCCGGCGCCGGATGTCGGCCCGCTCGGATCAGTTGGCCTTGGCGGCCTTGACCGGATCCTTGACGTTCGGGATGGTCGCGAACTCGACATTGTAGAGTTCGCCGTCGACCTTCTCGACCTTGCGGATATAGACGTTCTGGATGATGTCGCGGGTCTGCGGGTCGATCGAGACCGGGCCGCGCACGCTGGTCCAGGCCATGCCCTTGATGGCGTTGACCAGGGCCTCGCCGCCGGCGCCGTTGGTCTTCTTCAGGCCCTCGTAGATCACATGCATGCCGTCATAGCCGCCGACGCCCATGAAGTTCGGGCGGAAACCGGCCGTCTTCTTGAAGGCGGCGACGAAGGCCTTGTTCTCGGCACTGTCGTGGACGGCCGAATAGTGGTGTGAGGTGACCACGCCGAGCGCGGCGTCGCCCATGCCGTTGAGGAGATCGTCGTCGGTCACGTCGCCGGTGCCGATCAGCTTGATGCCGCTCTTGTCGAGGCCGCGTTCGGTGAACTGGCGCATGAACTGCGCGCCGTAGCCCGACGGCACGAACACGAACAGGGCATCCGGCTTGGCGTCGGCGACCTTCTGCAGGAAGGGCGAGAAGTCCGGATTGGCGAGCGGGACGCGCAGGTTCTCGACCGTGCCGCCGGCCTTGGTGAAGGTCGCCGTGAAGGTCTTCTCGGCGTCGATGCCCGGACCGTAGTCGGTGACCAGCGTGACGACCTTCTTCATGCCGTTGGCCGAGGCCCATTCGGCCATCGGCTGGGTCGCCTGCGGCAGCGTGAAGCTGGTGCGGACGATGAACGGCGAGGCCTCGGTGATGGTTGCGGTGGCGGCGGCCATGACGACCTGCGGCACCTTGGCCTGGGTGGCGAGCGGGGCGACCGAGAGGGCGAGCGGGGTCAGGCCGAAACCGGCGACGGCACCGACCTTTTCGTTGACGATCAGCTCCTGCGCGAGGCGCTTGGTCACGTCGGCGACGCCGGTATCGTCCTTGACGATCAGCTGCACCTTGCGGCCGGCGACGGTGTCGCCGTTCTGGGCGATGTAGAGCTTCACTGCGGCTTCGATCTGCCGGCCGGTCGAGGCCGAGGCGCCGGTCATCGGCAGGATCAGGCCGATCTTGAACGTCTCCTGCGCCCGGGCGCCGGGCGTGGTGCCGGCGAGGCCGGCGGCGGCGAGACCGGCGGCGAGCGCCAAAAGGGTTCTGCGGTGCATGCGTGTCCTCCTTGGTTGTCGTTGCCGCTTCGGCCTTCGCGACGGCTTGTGCCGCTTCTTGGCCGGCCCGGAGGGTCGGCAGGATGTCCCTTGTAGAATAGTGCCGGACCGGCTCGCCAGGGCGTATCGATCGGTCGGCCGATTCCCGCCACCCAATTCGGGCTAGGCCTCCGCCCTCCGGATCAGCGCGGCGCCCGGGACGAGCGCAAGGTTGCGCTGGTCGGCGAAGGCGCGTTCGAGATTGCGGTGGGCGATGCGCGCATGCTCGCGCATGATCGCCTCCGCCCGGCTGCCCTCGCGATGTTCGATCGCCGCGATGACGCAGCGGTGCTGGTCCTGCGCGATGGTCAGGATATGGTGGGATTCCGGCGATCGGGTCTGCACCGGCACCAGGGCGCTCGGCGAGGCGAAGGGCAGCGCGCTCGCTCGCTCGATCTGCCGCGCCAGCGCGGTGCTGCCCGCCATGGCGATGACCAGGGCATGGAAGCGGGCATTGAGTTCGACATAGAGCGACACGTCGATCTCGATCGTCTCGCGCCGGACCACGGTATCGAGTTCGGCCAGCAGGGCCCTTGCCTCGCGCAGCTGCGCCGGACGCACGCCGCGTTCGGCGGCCAGCCGTGCCGCCAGCCCCTCGAGCGTGCCGCGGATCTCGATCGCCTCGGCGAAGTCGCGCTCCGAGAAGGCCTTCACGGCGAAGCCGCCCGACGGCAGGGCCTCGAGCAGGTCCTCCTGTTCGAGGCGCACCAGCGCGGCCCGGATCGGGGTGCGCGACATGCCCAGCCGGTCGACCATCTGCAGTTCGGACACGCGCTCGCCCGGCCGCAACTCGCCCTGCACGATCAGATCGCGCAGCAGAAGCTGCGCCTTCAGCGTCTGCGACGGCGACTTTTCGACGGCCGGGATCGCGGCACGGGTCATGGCGCCATCCTGTCCGCCGTGTCGACCGTGATCGATCCGCCGGCCATGCGCGAGACGCAGGTGCACAGCTTGGCGTCGCTGGCCTTCTCCTCGTCGGAGAAGAACACGTCGCGATGGTCGACGATGCCGTCCTTGTCGAGGATCTTCAGCGCGCAGAGCCCGCATTCGCCGCGCCGGCAATCCGAGATCATCTCCACCCCGGCGGCCTCCAGGGCGTCCAGTATGGAAGCGTTCGGTGGCACCTCGATCTCGCGACCGAGCCGCGGGATGCGCACCGTGAAGCCCGTCGTGGCGAAGCGCCCGCTCGACCCGAAGGTCTCGAAGCGCAGGCCGCCGACCGGCCGCCCGCTCGCCGCCCAGGCGAGCTTGGCGTCCTCCAGCATGCCGATCGGGCCGCAGACATAGAGCTCGCCGCCCGGGGCCAGCCGCTCGATCTCGGCCGCGAAACCGATCCGGCGGCCCTCGTCGGAGACGAAGCATTCCAGCCGGCCGCCGATCCGCTCGGCGAGATCGTCGGCGAGCGCCAGGTCGGCCCGGCCGCGCGCGCCGTAGAGCACGCGGAACGGCACGCCCGCGTCCTGGAGCGCCAGCGCCATGGTGTAGATCGGCGTGATGCCGATGCCGCCGGCGACCAGCAGGTAGTCGGGCCGGTGCGGCGACAGGGCGAAGTGGTTGCCGGGCGTCGACACCGCCAGCCGGGCGCCGGGCGAGAGGCTCCACATATAGGCCGAGCCGCCGCGGCTCTCGGGGAGGCGCTTGACGGCGATCCGGTAGCGGCCGTCCTGGCAGGCGCCGACCACCGAATAGGAGCGCCGGTCGGCGCGCTCGCCGATCTGGACCGCGACATTGATGTGGCAGCCCGGGGCCGGCGGCACGAAGGCGCCGTCGGTCTCGATCTCGAACAGGCGGATGTCGGGCGTCAGGTCGCGCGCGGCGGCGAGGCGCGCCGCACGCCATTCGATCGTCTCGGCCATCGGCTCACTCCGCCGCCACGCCGGGACGGAAGGCCGAACCGGGGCTTTCGGCCTCGATCATGTGGTCGATCAGGCGCCGCGCCCAAAGCGCGCCGGCATCGATGTTGAGATTGTAGAAGGGCATGCGCGGATTGCGGTCGATCGCCTTCTGCTGCGCCTCCAGGACCTCGAAATCCTGGTCGTAGAGCCCCTTGCCGTCGTTGACATGGGCCTTGGTGAGGGCCGCCGTCAGGGCCGCATCGTCCTTGTGGAAGGTGCGCACGAAATTCCAGTGATAATGGCAGGTGGTCTCGGTCTCGGGCGTGATGGCGGCCAGGAAATGGCCGTTGACGCCCTGCCGGCGGTCGCCGTCGGGCGCGCCGGTGCCGTGCACGGCCACGCCGACATCGCCGGAGATGATGGTCGGGGCCTGGAAGGTGATGATCTGCCAGCGGTCGACGCGGCTGCCGGGCCGGCCGAGCTGCTTCTCCCAGAAGGGCGGCGGCTCGATGTCGATCATCCAGCGGGTCAGCGTCGCGGAACGGTCCGTGTGGGTCACGTCGAACGGCGTCGCCGTGATGGCGTCGTCGCCGATCGAGCCGGCATGGACATAGGTCTCGTGGGTCAGGTCCATCAGGTTGTCGATGACCAGCCGGTAGTCGCACTTCATCGAATAGAAGGTGCCGCCTTCGCCGATCCATTCGGTGCCGTCGTTCCAGTGGAAATCGGGCATCTTGGCAGGGTCGGCCAGCGCCGGATCGCCCGGCCAGACCCAGATCATGCGGTGGCGCTCGACCACCGGGAAGGCGCGCACGCAGGCCGACGGATTGATCGTCTTCTGCGCCGGCATGTAGGTGCAGCGGCCGCCGGCGTCGAAGACCAGACCGTGATAGCCGCAGACCACCTCGTCGCCGCGCAGATGGCCCATCGAGAGCGGCAGCAGGCGGTGCCAGCAGGCATCCTCCAGCGCCACCGCGGTGCCGTCGCCCTTGCGGTAGAGCACCATGTCCTTGCTGCAGACCGTGCGGGCGGTCAGGTCGCGTTTGACCTCGTGGGCCCAGGCGGCGGCGTACCAGGCATTCAACGGGAACGTCTTGGTCTCGGTCATTGTCGTTCCTCCCTGGTCAGGGACTGTATACAGACATTGGAAAAATTCAACGGAAATTGCGGGTTTTTACGCAGGGTGCGACGCCTTGTCAGCGGCTTCGGCGGCGTTCCTGTGTACAGGTCGATTCGGATATGGAGAGACCACTCCGCCGGCTGGCGAAGGGCAGGGCAGTCCCGCGATATCGGGTCCGGCGGCAGCCGGCGGGTGGAAGGGTCGGGCCCATGGGCCCGACCCTGTCGCGTCGCGGCGGAAGCGGCCGATCAGTTGGCCTTGGCGGCCTTGACCGGGTCCTTGACGTTCGGCGTGGTGGCGAATTCGACGTTGTAGAGCTCGCCGTTCACGCGGGCGACCTTGCGGACATAGATGTTCTGGACGATGTCGCGCGTCTGCGGATCGATCGAGACCGGGCCGCGCGGGCTCGTCCAGCTCATGCCCTTCATGGCAGTCACCAGGGCCTCGCCGCCGGCGCCGTTGGTCTTCTTGAGGCCCTCGTAGATCAGGTGCATGCCGTCATAGCCGCCCATGGCCATGAAGTTCGGGCGGAACCCAGCCGCCTTCTTGAAGGCCTCGACGAAGGCCTTGTTCTCGGCGCTGTCATGCGCCGCCGAATAGTGGTGCGAGGTGACCACGCCGAGCGCCACGTCGCCGACGCCGTTGAGGAGATCGTCGTCGGTGACGCTGCCCTCGGCGATCAGCTTGATGCCGCTCTTGTCCAGGCCGCGTTCGACGAACTGGCGCATGAACTGGGCGCCGACGCCGGACGGCACGAAGGCCAGCAGAGCATCCGGCTTGGCATCGGCGACCTTCTGCAGGAAGGGCGCGAAGTCCGGATTGGCGAGCGGCACGCGCAGGTTCTCGATGGTGCCGCCGGCCTTGGTGAAGGTCTCCGAGAAGGACTTCTCGACATCGATGCCGGGGCCGTAGTCGGAGACGATCGAGACCACCTTCTTGATCTCGTTCTTGGCCGCCCATTCGGCCAGCGGCACGGTCGCCTGCGCGGCGGTGAAGCTGGTGCGCACCACGAAGGGCGAGGCCTCGGTGATGATCGAGGTCGCGGCCGCCATGACCACCTGCGGGGTCTTCGACTGGGTCGCCAGCGGGGCGGTGGCGAGCGCCAGCGGCGTCAGGCCGAAGCCCGCCAGCACCGAGACCTTCTCGTTGACGATCAGTTCTTGCGCCATGCGCTTGGTCACGTCGGCGACGCCGGTGTCGTCCTTGACGATCAGCTGCAGCTTCTTGCCGGCGACGGTATCGCCGTTCTGCGCCATGTAGAGCTTGACCGCGGCGTCGATCTGGCGCCCGGTCGAAGCGAAGGGACCGGTCAGCGGCAGGATCAGGCCGATCTTCACGGTCTCTTGCGAGTGCGCCGGCATGGCGGCGAGGCCGACCGCGAGGGCGGCCACGCCGGTCTTGAGCAGGGTCCGTCTGTGCATCGTCTTCCTCCCGATGGGGCCGGTCCGGAGCGTGCCGGCCGGCTTGGTTCCGGTTTTCGTGCTCAGGCGGCGCGCGGCGTCATCGGATCGATCCGATGCGCCTGGAACTGCGCTGAGAGCGGCGTGATCTCGATCGTCTCGACGAGGCCCGCCAGGGCATAGGGATCGGCTGCCGCGAAGGCCTGCGCGGCCTCGCGCGAGGCGGCCTCCAGGATGCCGAAATTGCCGGTCGGGCTGGCGCCGTCCTCGTCCGTCGTGGCGCTGCCGACCAGCACGCGGGCGAGCCCGCCGCCGCCCGAGGCGACATGGGCGCGGTGCGCATCGCGATGGGCGGCGCGGAGCGCGTCCAGGCCGGGCCGGTGCCGGCAGACCATCAGCCAGAAGGTCGTGGTCATGCGGCCTGCGCCTCCGGGTCGGCAGCCTCGGCCGTGGCGGCATTCTCCATCAGGATCATGCCGGCGCCGGTCATCGAGGCCGGCACGAAATAGTGGGTGTGGCGGACGACCACGTCGCGGTCCATCGCGCCGCGCATGACCAGCCACATCATCAGCTCGGCGCCTTCGCTGCCGAACATCTCGACGTAGCGCTCGCGCGACATGGCGGCGAGCCGGTCCGGATCGGTCGCGATGTCCTTCAGGAAGGCCCGGTCCGCCTCCGGATTGACGAAGCCGGCGCGCGAGCCCTGCAGCTGGTGCGACAGGCCGCCGGTGCCGATCACCACGACGCGCTCGTCGCCCGGCCAGGACTCGATCGCCTGGCGCAGCACGCGGCCCATCTCGTAGCAGCGGCTCGGCAGCGGGATCGGGTACTGGATCACGTTGACGAAGATCGGCACCACCCGGACCGGCCAGGCCTCGGGGCGGCCGAAGAACAGCTCCATCGGCACCTGCAGGCCGTGATCGACCTCGATCTCCTGGCAGATCATCGGGTCGAAGCGATTGTCGACCAGCGTGTCGATCAGGTGCCAGGAGAAATCGGCCGCGCCCTCGAAGGGCGGGATCGGGCGCGGTCCCCAGCCCTCGTCGACCGGGCGGTATTCCTCCGCGCAGCCGACCGCGAAGGTCGGCACGCGGTCGAGAAAGAACGAATTGCCGTGATCGTTGAAGATCACCACAGCGATGTCGGGCTTGGCGCGGGCGATCCACTCCTTGGCCGGAACATAGCCGTCGAAGAACGGCTTCCAGGCGTCCGTGCCGGCCAGGCCCTTGTCGATCGCGGCGGCGATCGAGGGCACATGCGAGGTGCCGAGACCTCCGATCAGCTTGGCCATTATCGCTTCCCCAGTCGCTCGCGCAGGAACGTGTCGTGGTCCATGCCGGCCTGATGCGCCCCGATCTCGGTGATGCGGACCGGGTCCACGGCGGAAATCTTGAGAATGAAGAAGAGGTTGCCGCCGAGGCGGACCATCTCGCGCCAGTCGCGCGCCATGACCGCCCGCTTCTCCTCGGCGGAGAGGCCGAAGCGGTCCAGATAGGCCTCCTCGCCGGCCAGGAAGGCGGCGCGGTTGTCGGCCTTCGACAGCCCCATCGCCATCTTGTTGATGCGGTAGCCGCGCCGCGAGCGGGCGCGGTCGAACAGCGGCACGGCCGGGATGGTGTCGGCAGGCGTCTCAGGCAGGCCCAGGAACCGGAGTAGGGCGGCGGTTACCTGCGCGGGCTGCTCGGCCGGGGTCATGTGGCCGCTGTCCTCGATGACGACCAGTTCGGCGCCCGGGATCGCGGCGGCGATCTCCTGGTTCTGGGCGAGC
Organism: Prosthecodimorpha staleyi; assembly: GCF_018729455.1. Taxonomy (NCBI): domain Bacteria; kingdom Pseudomonadati; phylum Pseudomonadota; class Alphaproteobacteria; order Hyphomicrobiales; family Ancalomicrobiaceae; genus Prosthecodimorpha; species Prosthecodimorpha staleyi. The sequence continues at coordinate 60,666 of NZ_JAHHZF010000013.1, forward strand.
GGGCTCCAGCGGTCCTGCCGGCCGACCATGACCAGGGTCGGGCAGCCGATGGCGCCCAAATGCGGCAGCGCGTCGGGCCGGTCGAGCAAGGCGCGGATCTGGCGCCGATGCTGCTCCGGCGTGGCGCGCAGCACCATGGCGGTGAGCGGCGCCATCAGTGTGGCATCGGCGGTGCGGTCCTCGTGCACCATCGGCGGCAGCCAGCGCTCGGCCAGCGCCGCCATGCCGTCGCGGTCGGCGAGATCGACCAGCACCTGCCTGATCGCCTCCTCGCCCTCGCGGCGCGGCCGCGCACCGGTATCGAGCAGGACCAGCCGGGCGATCCGCTCCGGCGCCCGGCGCACCATCTCCAGTGCGACCCGCCCGCCCATGGAATGGCCGACCGCGACGATCGGTCCGTCCTTGAGCGCCAGCGCCGCCTCGGCCATGGCGCCGATCGAGTCCAGCTGCGAGAAATCGGCCACCGCGACGTCGGCATGGGGCTGAAGCGCCGCGATCTGGCCGCTCCACATGCTCGCGTCACAGAGAAGGCCCGGTAGAAGGACGATCTGCACGGCGTTTCATCCCAGGAAAGCGCTGTCGTTGCTTTCGGAGCGGGGCCAGGATCGGTCGCCGCGGCCGCCGTATCGGCGCCATGCTCCGTCCCGCCCGGTCCGGCTCTTCCGGCCGGTCCTCCGGCGGTTAGATGGTGGAATGCGGACAAATGAAGCAAATGGTTTGTTTTGTGGCTTTCATGAAATAGATTCATAGGAACCATCGACCGTAACGGAATGCCGTCATGCGCATCGACTTTCTCGGCCTGCATGCCTTCCTGGCCATCGCCGAACGCGGCAGCTTCCAGCAAGCTGCCGCGCATCTGAACCTATCGCAGACGGCGCTCAGCCACCGCATGCGCAAGCTCGAGGACGATCTCGGCGTCCGGCTTCTCGCGCGCACCACCCGGGAGGTGGCGCTGACGCCGGCCGGGCTCGACCTGCTGCCGCGCGTCAAGGCGACCATCGAGGGCCTGGCGGCCTCGCTGGAAGACCTGCGCGGCACCGGCAAGGCACGCCAGGAACGCATCGCCGTCGGCTGCCTGCCGACCATCGCGGCCGGGCGCCTGCCGGCCGTGCTGATGCGCTTCCGCCGTGCCCATCCGGACGTGACCGTCCAGGTCCACGACAATTCCGCCTCCGAGATCGCCCGCCATGTCGCCGAGGGCACGATCGAGTTCGGCATCACGCTGCTCGCAGCGCATCGCTGGGATTTCGAGGTCGAGCTTCTGGCCCGCGAGCCCTTCGTGCTGGTCTGCCGCGCCGACCATGCCTTCGCGGCGCGGCCGACTGCCAGCTGGGCCGAACTGGAGGGCGTGCCGCTGATCCGCATCAGCCAGCAGACCGGCAACCGCATGATGATCGACGATGCGCTCGGCAGCCGGCGCGAACAGCTGTCCTGGCGCTACGAGGTGCAGCATGTGGCGACCGCCATCGCGCTGGTCCGCGCCGGGCTCGGCATGACCGTCGTGCCCCGCCTCGCCCTCGACACGCTCGACCGCGGCGACCTGCATGTCATGCGCCTGCGCAATCCGGGCGTCACCCGCCAGATCGGCATCGTCTCGCGCCGGGCTGCGCCGCTGTCGCCGCTGGCCGAGGAGCTGCGCCGCTACGTGGTCGAGGAGTTCAGCCCGAATGCCGCCGACAGCGACGAGGACGAGGCGGGCGGGACGACGCATACCTGAATCTCATTCATGAAAGGCGCCAAACAAAGCATTTGCTGCATGACGCATCCGGGCTCAGAACTCCTCTCCGTCACAACGAGGTTCGGGAGGAGAGCCATGCAACCGCGCGTCCCCTGCATGCTGATCCGGGGCGGAACCTCGAAGGGCGCCTATTTCCTCGCTGCCGACCTGCCCGCCGACCCGGCCGCGCGCGACCGGCTGATCCTCTCGGTGATGGGCTCGCCCGACAGCCGGCAGGTCGACGGGCTCGGCGGTGCCCATCCGCTGACCAGCAAGATCGCCATCGTCGCGCGCTCGACGAAGCCGGGCGCGGACATCGAATTCCTGTTCGGCCAGGTCCTCGTCACCGAGGCGCGCATCGATTACACGCCCAATTGCGGCAACATCCTCGCCGGCATCGGCCCCTTCGCGATCGAGCGCGGTCTGATCGCCGCCGCCGACGGCCGCACCACCGTCCGGGTGCTGACGCTGAACACCGGCACGCTGGCGGAACTGACCGTCGAGACGCCGAACCGGCGCGTGCGCTATGGCGGCGCGGCGCGGATCGACGGCGTGCCGGGCACGGCGGCGCCGATCGCGGTCGCCTTCATGGATACCGAAGGCTCGGTCTGCGGTGCGCTCCTGCCGACCGGCCATGCCGTCGACCGGGTCGCAGGCGTCGACTGCACCCTGATCGACAACGGCATGCCGGTCGTGGTGCTCGCCGCCGAGTCCGTCGGGCGCACCGGCCTGGAGCCGCGCGATCTCCTCGACAAGGATACCGAACTCAAGGCGCGGCTGGAGGCGATCCGGCTCGAGGCCGGCCGGCTGATGGGGCTCGGTGACGTGTCCAAGAAGGTCGTGCCGAAGATGTGCCTGGTCTCGCCGCCGGCCGCCGGCGGCACGCTGAATACGCGCAGCTTCATCCCGCATGAGTGCCACGCCTCGATCGGCGTCTTTGCCGCCGTCAGCGTCGCCACCGCCGCCATGCTGCCGGGCAGCCCGGCCGCGGCGGTCGCCCAGGTCCCGGCGGGTGCCGACAAGACGCTCTCGATCGAGCATCCGACCGGCGAATTCAGCGTCGTCCTGACAGTCGGCGGCAGCCCGGAGGCGCCGGTCGTCGAGCGCGCCGGCCTGCTGCGCACCGCGCGCCTGCTGTTCGACGGCATCGCCTTCGCGCATGAGGACCTCGCCGAGGCCGCCGCCGTGCCGGCCCGCGACGCCGCCTGATCCCGCTTCGTTTTCACGTCCACAGAGGGTTCCATGGCCACCGACAAGACCGGCCTCGTCGTCACCGCCCATCCGGGCGATTTCGTCTGGCGCGCGGGCGGCGCGATCGCGCTGCATGCCGCCCGGGGCTACCGGATGAAGATCGTCTGCCTGTCCTTCGGCGAGCGCGGTGAGAGCCAGTGGGCCTGGAAAAAGGGCGACGTTTCGCTCGCCGAGGTCAAGGCGCAGCGCCGCGACGAGGCCGAGCGCGCCGCCGCCACCCTCGGTGCCGAGATCGAGTTCTTCGATGCCGGCGACTATCCGCTACACCCGACGCCCGCCATGCTCGACCGGCTGGTCGACATCTATCGCGACCTCAAGCCGGCCTTCGTGCTGACCCACTCGCTCGAAGACCCCTACAATGTCGACCACCCCGAGGCGACCCGCTTCGCCCAGGAGGCGCGCATCATCGCCCAGGCGGCCGGCCACAAGCCGAGCCCGGACCTCGCCTATTCGGCCCCGCCGGTGTTTCTGTTCGAGCCGCACCAGCCCGAGCAGTGCAACTACAAGCCGAACGTGATCCTCAATATCGACGAAGTCTGGGAGATCAAGCGCAAGGCCTTCGAGGTGCTCGCCGCCCAGAAACATCTCTGGGAATACTATACCCGCGTGGCGCTCAACCGCGGCGTTCAGGGTGGGCGGAACTCCGGCAAGGCCATGACCTATGGCGAGGCCTATCAGCGCATCTTCCCCGAAATCGTCGAGGTGCTGGCATGAAGCCCGTCGTCGTCACCGGCGCCCCGCGCACAGACCTGGCGGTGGTTAACCGCCTCGCCGTGCTCGGCGTCGCCACCGCCCATGAGGCGCTCGGCCGCTCCGGGCTGCTAAAGCCCTATATGCGGCCGATCTGGCCCGGCGCGGCGATCGCCGGCAATGCGGTTACGGTGCTCGCCCAGCCCGGCGACAACTGGATGATCCATGTCGCGGTCGAGCAGTGCCAGCCCGGCGACGTGATGGTGGTCGCCTGCACGGCGGACAATACCGACGGCATGTTCGGCGACCTGCTCGCCACGGCGCTCAAGGCGCGCGGCGTGATCGGCCTGATCATCGATGCCGGCTGCCGGGACGTGGCGACCCTGACCGAGATGGGCTTCCCGGTCTGGTCGCGGGCGGTTTCCGCCAAGGGCACCGTCAAGGCGACCCTCGGCGCCGTCAACGTGCCGGTCGTCTGCGCCGGCGCACTGGTCAAGCCCGGCGACGTGATCGTGGCCGACGACGACGGCGTCCTGGTCGTGCCGCGGCGCGAGGCCGAGGCGACGGCGGCCGCCGGCGAGGCGCGTCTCGCCAACGAGGCCTCCAAGCGCGAAAAGCTCGCCGCCGGCGTGCTCGGCCTCGACCTCTACGGCATGCGCGAGCCGCTGGCCAAGGCCGGCCTGACCTATGTCGCCTGGACCCCGGAGGACTGACATGACCGAGCGCATCGCGCTGATCGGCTTCGGCGAGGTCGGCCGGCTGTTCGCCCGGCAATGGATCCGGCAGGGCGTCGCCGTCACGGCCTATGACCGGCTGTTCGACGATCCCGCGCGCGGGGCTGCCCTGAAGGCCGATGCGGCTGCGCTCGGCGTGACCGTGGCGCCCGACCATGCCGGCGCCTGCCGCGGCCAGCCGCTCGTGATCTCCGCCGTCACCGCCGACCAGGCCGTGACGGCTGCCCGGCAATGCGCCCCGGCCCTCGCGCCCGGCCAGACCTATGTCGACCTCAACTCCGTCTCGCCGTCGACCAAGGCCGAGGTCGCGGCGGTGCTCGATCCCAGCGGGGTCGATTTCGTCGAATGGGCCGTGATGGCGCCGGTCGCCGAGCCGGGCATCGCCGTGCCGATCCTGGCCGGGGGCCCACGTGCCGCCGCATGGGCCGAGCGCCTCAACCCGCTCGGCATGCGCATCGATGCCGTCGCCGACCGCATCGGCGTCGCCTCGGCCACCAAGCTGTGCCGCTCGATCGTCATCAAGGGCATGGAGGCGCTGATGGTCGATCTCGCTGCGGCGGGTTCGGAACATGGCGTGTTGCCGGCCGTGCTGGCCAGCCTGACCGCCTCCTATCCGGGCATGGACTGGGCGCAGATCCTCCGGATCATGCCGACCCGCGTCGCCCGCCACGGTGTGCGCCGGGCCGCGGAAATGCGCGAGGTCGCGGTGATGATGCGCGAGGCCGGCCTGTCCGGCGCGCTCGCCGAGGCGATTGCGGTGCGCCACGAGACCTTCGCGGCCGCCGCCCGGGCCGCCGAGGCGCCGGCCCCGTCCCCGCCCTCGTCCCTATCGGAGCGGAGCCCCGCCCATGTCGCCTGAACCGATCCTCGACATCGCCCATCTCGGCCATCTCGAACTCCTGACGCCGAAGCCGCAGGAAAGCCTGGACTTCTTCGTCGATGTGATGGGCATGACCGAGAGCGGCCGCTCCGGCGACAGCGTCTACCTGCGCGGCTGGGACGACTACGAGTATCACACGCTCAAGCTGACGGCGTCGGCGAAGCCCGGCATGGGCCATATGGGCTTCCGCGCGCGCAGCCCGCAGGCGCTGGAGCGGCGCGTGGCGGCCCTGAAGGACACCGAATTCGCGATCGGCTGGACCGACGGCGACAACGGCCACGGCCCGGCCTTCCGCTGCCGCGATCCGGACGGCCATGTCATCGAGCTCTACTACGAGACCGTCCGCTACGAGGCGCCGCCGGCGCTCAGGCCCGCGCTCAAGAACCAGGCCCAGCGCTTCCCGGCGCGCGGCTGCAACGTGCGCCGGCTCGACCACCTGAATTGCCTCGCCCGCGACATCGCCGCCAACCGGGTATTTTTCGAGACTTATCTCGGCTGCCGGCTGACCGAGCAGATCGTGCTCGACAGCGGCATCGAGGCCGGCATGTGGATGACCTTCACGAACAAGAGCTACGATTTCGCCTATACGCGCGACGCGACCGGCTCGATGGGGCGCTTCCACCACCTGACCTATGCGGTCGACAGCCGCGAGGACATCCTGCGCGCCGCCGACATCTTCCTGGAGGCCGGCGTGCCGATCGAATCCGGCCCGCACAAGCATGCCGTCCAGCAGACCTTCTTCCTCTATGTCTTCGAGCCCGGCGGCAACCGCGTCGAGATCGCCAATGCCGGCGCGCGGCTGATCCTGGCGCCGGACTGGAAGCCGGTCGTGTGGACCGAGACCGAGCGCAAGAAGGGCCAAGCCTGGGGCCTGAAGACCGTAGAGAGCTTCCACACCTACGGCACACCGCCGGTCTGATCCGTATCTCCGCCCTGCAGCCGGCGGCCGAGATCGCGGGTCAATTGGATCAGGAGATCGAGGCCGGGGCGGTCGGCGCCGGCCTGGCGGGTGGTCATGCCGACCGAGCCGGACAGGAAGCGCGCGCCGGTCGGGATGGCGACGAGATCGCCGCGCGCCAGATCCTCGGCGATCACCCCGGCCGAGATGAACCAGACCGCGTCGGAGCCGAGCAGCAGGCCGCGCCCGACCGCCAGCGAGACCGTCTCGAACACCGGCACCACCCCGCCGAGGCCGTGGGCGGCCAGATAGTCGGCGACCGGGCGGCGGATGATCGCGCCTGCCGGCGGCAGGATCAGCGGCGACCGGCGCAGCACGTCTCGTGCCGGCAGGCCGGCGAGCGGGTGGCCGGCGCGGGCGCAAAGCAGGATCTCCTCTTCGTAGAGATGTTCGAAAGTCAGGCCGGCCATCTCGGCGGCCTCCGGCATGCGCCCGACCATCAGGTCGATGGCGCCGTCGCGCAGGCGGCGCAGCAGGTAGGTGTTGGGGCCGGTCTCGACCGACAGCACGATGCCGGCCCGCAGCGCCCCGAAACGCAGCGCCACCCGGGGGAACAGCCGCGCCGCGACCGTCGGCAGCACGCCGACCTCGATCCGCCCGCCGGCCGTCGCCGGGGCGAGCGCCGCCGCGCCCGCCTCCAGGGCCTCGACGCCGGCCGCCGCATGGCGGCGGAACAGGCGGCCGGCCTCGGTCAGCGCCAGCCCGCGGCCCTGGCGCAGGAATAGGGGTTGGCCGAGCATGGCTTCCAGCTCGCCGAGGCTGCGCGACAAAGCCGGCTGGGTCAGGCGCCGCGCGCGGGCCGCCGCCGACAGGCTGCCCTCGTCGGCGATCTCCAGGAAGGCGCGGATATGGCGCAGCTTGATGCCCGGATGCATAACCATTTCGGTATGGATCGCACCTCAGTTTGCAGTATCGCGGGAGCTTTGACTGTGGAAGGTTATAGGTGACCGTGCGCGGCGGCAAGGATGGGAGGCCGTCGCCGGTCAGGGACGGGACCGGGCAGCGGGGCGCGCGGGGGCGTGTCGCGCGGTCCGGCCGATCGGGAGGAGGGCGCGTGATGTCGGATACGGTTCAGAAGGCGATGGCGACGCGGCGACGCGTGCTGGGCGATGCCCATGTCGATCGTGCCGAGGCCATGAAGACCGCCTTCGACGAGCCGTTCCAGGCCCTGATCACCGATGCGGCCTGGGGGCATGTCTGGTCGCGCGACACCATCTCGTTGCGCGAACGGTCGATGCTGACCATTGCGCTTCTGGCCGGGCTCGGCAACGATCACGAGCTCGCCATGCATATCCGCGCCACGGCCCGGACGGGGGCCAGCCGGGAGGACGTGATGGAGGCGCTGCTGCATGTCGCCATCTATGCCGGCGTGCCGCGCGCCAACCACGCCATCAAGATCGCCCGCGAGACCTTTGCCGAAATGGAGAAGGCGTGACGCACGCCCAAGCTCCGACGGGGGAAACGACATGTTGAGGAACGACAAGCCGAGACCCGGCGAATTCTTCCAGCGCGATCGGAACCTGCATCCGCCGCAGTATACGCCGATCTACAAGACCAGCGTGGCGCGCTCGCCGCGCTATGCGCTGCTTTCGCTTGAAAATACGATCTCCGAGATCACCGGGCCGGTGTTTGGGCACAACGACATCGATCCGATCGACAACGACCTGATCAAGAACTACGCCAAGACCGGCGATCCGATCGGCGAGCGGATCATCGTCCATGGCCGCGTGCTCGACGAGAGCGGGCGGGGCGTGCCGAACACGCTGGTCGAGATCTGGCAGGCCAATGCGGGCGGCCGCTACCGGCACAAGAAGGACACCTATCTGGCGCCGATCGACCCGAATTTCGGCGGCTGCGGCCGGACCCTGACCGACGAGAACGGCTTCTACTTCTTCCGGACCGTCAAGCCCGGCGCCTATCCCTGGCGCAACTACGTCAACAGCTGGCGGCCGGCGCATATCCACGTCTCGGTCTTCGGGACGAGCTTCGTGCAGCGGCTGATCACCCAGATGTATTTCGAGGGCGATCCGCTGATCAAGGTCTGCCCGATCGTCAATACGATCCCGGACCCCAAGGCCATCGACCAGCTGATCGCGCCGCTCGACATGAATGCCGCGATCCCGCTCGACTGCCTCGCCTACAAGTTCGACATCGTGCTCCGGGGCCGTCGCTCGACGCTCTTCGAGAACCGGCTGGAGGGCAATTGAGCCATGCCGCAATCGCTTGACTATTTGAGAGAAACCGCCTCGCAGACGGCAGGCCCCTATGTCCATATCGGGCTCGCGCCGGGCGCCGCCGGGTTCCAGATCTTCCGCCGCGAACTGGGCTGGGACATTGCCGGGCCGAACGCGCCGGGCGAGCGCATCCGTGTCGAGGGCATCGTCATCGACGGCACCGGATCGCCGGTCAAGGACGTGCTCATCGAGGTCTGGCAGGCGGATGCCAACGGCGTCCATGCCCATCCCGAGGACCAGCGGCGCGATCAGATCGCCGACGGTTTCCGCGGCTGGGGCCGGGTGATCACCGACTTCGAGACCGGACTTTGGGGTTTCGACACCGTCAAGCCGGGGCCGGTGGCGGGGCGGAACGGCAGCCGTCAGGCGCCGCACATCTCGCTCTGGATCGTCGCCCGCGGCATCAATATCGGTCTCCACACGCGGCTCTATTTCGACGACGAGGCGGACGCCAATGCGGCCGATCCGGTCTTGAATATGATCGAGCATGTCAACCGCCGGCAGACCCTGGTCGCCGCGCGGTCGGTCCGGGACGGCAAGCCGGTCTACCGCTTCGACATCCGCCTCCAGGGCGACAACGAGACCGTCTTCTTCGACCTCTGAGGGTACGATGTCCAATCCGTGCATCATCTGCGTGGCGATCACCGGCAGCCTGCCGACCAAGGACAACAATCCGGCAGTTCCGATCACGGTCGCCGAGCAGATCGAAAGTACCCACGAAGCTTTCGAGGCCGGCGCCAGCATCGCGCATTGCCATGTTCGCGACGACGACGGCAAGCCGACCTCCGACCCGGAGCGCTTCGCCCGGCTGAAGGAGGGGCTCGAGAAGCACTGTCCGGGCATGATCGTGCAATTGTCGACCGGCGGCCGCTCGGGCGCCGGCAAGGCGCGCGGCGGCATGCTGCCGCTTCGCCCCGACATGGCCTCGCTGTCGGTCGGCTCGAACAATTTCCCGACCCGGGTCTACGAGAACCCGCCCGATCTGGTCGACTGGCTGGCCTCGGAGATGCTCGCCTACGACATCAAGCCGGAGATCGAGGCCTTCGATCTCTCGCATATCGTCCAGGCGACCCGCATGGCGGCGGACGGCCGGCTGAAGGGGCCGCTCTATGTCCAGTTCGTCATGGGCGTGAAGAATGCGATGCCGGCCGACGAACCGATCTTCGATTTCTATATCGAGACCCTGAAGCGGCTGGCGCCGGATGCGCAGTGGTGCGCGGCCGGGATCGGGCCGAACCAGATCCTGATCAACGAATGGTCGATCGCCAAGGGCGGCCATACCCGCACCGGCATGGAGGACAATGTCCGCCTCGACCGCGACCGCCTCGCCCCCTCCAACGCCGCGCTGGTCCGGCGGGCCGTGGAGATCTGCGAGCGCCATGCCCGCCCGGTCGCCACCTGGCGCGAGGCCCGCGCCATCCTGGGCCTGCGTCCGGTCGCGGCGTGAGGTCCGGGCGCGCGCCGGCGCCGGATTGCAATGATCCTGGCGCCGTTGCCCTGCTGTTCGAATGATTTCGACGGCCGTTCGGACGACCTCGGCTCGGTATCCGGCTTCGGCGCGGACGTCTCGGCGGGCGCGCCGGGACGTGGGGTCAGAATGCCTTTGACAGCGAACTGCCGCCGCGTTTACGCTCTGCCCGTGTGATGGGGATGGAGCTCCCCGACAACCGCCGGAAGGCTGATAGCTCCTACTGCGAACGGGCCCGAACGGCCCGTCGCGGTGGGAGCGCGACCGAGCGAACCCGCCGTCGGCGGGTTTTTTGTTGCCCTTCGTCCCATTGAGCGAAAGGGTGACCATGAGCTACTGGATCGTCTTCCTGGGTGCCGGCATCGGCGGAGCCTGCCGGCACGGCGTCAACCAATGGGTCCTGCGCCTGCTCGGAAGCGGATTTCCATTCGGGACGCTGATCATCAACATCGTCGGGTCCTGCCTGATGGGGCTGGTCGCCGGCTACTTCGCCCTGCGCGGAGAGGCCCCGCAGGCCGTCCGCCTCTTCCTGACCACCGGGATCCTCGGCGGCTTCACGACCTTCTCGGCCTTCTCGCTCGACGCCGCGCTGCTCTACGAGCGGGGACAGTTCGCGGCCGCGCTCGGCTACGCCTTCGGCTCGGTCGTGCTGTCCATCCTGGGGCTTTTTCTCGGGCTCTTCGTGGTCCGGCAGATCTCGTGAGGCAACCAATGGCAGAGCTTCTCAAATCCTGGCAGGCCTGGGCCCTGCTGTCGGCGGCTTGCGCGGCCTTGACGGCGGTCTTCGCCAAGGTTGGCATTGCGTCGATCGGCTCGGACTACGCCACCTTCATCCGCACCGTCGTCATCCTGGCGGTGCTCGGCGCCCTCCTGACCGTCACCGGACAGTGGCAGGCGCCCTCGACGGTGTCGGCCCGGACATGGCTGTTTCTGGTCCTGTCGGGGATTGCCACCGGGGCCTCCTGGCTGTGCTACTTCCGTGCCCTGAAACTCGGCGACGCGGCGCGGGTGGCGCCGATCGACAAGCTCTCGGTGGTGCTGGTGGCGGTCTTCGGCGTCGCGTTCCTCGGCGAACGGCTTTCCGCCGCCAACTGGCTCGGCGTTGCGATGATCGCGGCCGGCGCCGTTCTCGTCGCGTTCAAGGGGTGATCGGATGGATGTGTTGGAGCCCGGGTTGCGCCGGGTCGTTGTCGTCGTCGCCTTGCTGAATCTCGGCTATTTCGGCGTCGAATTCGCCGCCGCCCTGGCCATCGGGTCGGTCTCGCTGTTCGCCGACAGCGTGGACTTCCTCGAAGATGCGGCGGTTAACCTGCTGATCGTCCTCGCACTCGGCTGGTCGGCGCAGGGCCGCGCCCGGATGGGCATGGCGCTCGCCGGTCTGCTGCTCGTTCCCGGCATCGCCACGCTCTGGACGGCCTGGGACAAGGTCCGGATGCCGGTCGCCCCCGACGCTCTGCCGCTCTCGGCGGCCGGCCTCGGCGCCCTGGCGGTCAATCTTACCTGCGCCTTTATGCTCGCCCGCTATCGTCACCACGGCGGCAGTCTGACTCGGGCGGCCTTTCTCTCGGCCCGCAACGATGCGCTCGCCAATGTGGCGATCGTGGCGGCCGGCTGCGTGACGGCCTTTCTTTGGCATTCCGCCTGGCCCGATCTGGTCGTCGGCCTGGCCATCGCGGCGATGAATGCGGATGCGGCCCGCGAAGTCTGGCAGGCCGCCCGTGCGGAACACCGCGCCCGGCCATGATGCGCGGCCTGCGATCCGCCCTGGTCCGCTGCCTACAGTTCCGGCCTGACCACCCCGCCCGCGGCCGCCGCCGCGCTGACCGCCAGGGTGGCGGCGAGCGTGCGGGCGGCCGAGCGGGCATCGACCAGCGGCCTGTCCTCACCGCGGATGACGGCCGTGAAGTGCTTCAATTGCAGGACGAGCGGATCGGCCTCCGGCGCGACCAGGCGGGTGGCGGCGATCGGATGGAACCAGTGCGGCGCGCCCTCGTGGCGCCAGAGTTCCAGGCGCGGCACCGACAGGGCCGCCTCGGTGCCGGCGATCAGGTAGCAGGCCTCGCCGGTCGCCGGATAGGCCTTGTTCTCGCCCGAGGTCAGCTCCCAGCTCCACGGCCCGACGGCGGTGTCGGACAGCGACAGCGTGCCGAGCGCGCCGCTCGCGAAGGTGAACAGCACCGCGGCGGTGTCCTCGACCGCGAAGCCGCGCGTGGCGTTGGAGGCGATCGCCTGGACGGCGACGATGTCGCCGCAGAGCGCGCGCAGATCGTCGACGACATGCACCAGGTTGATCAGGATCGGCCCGCCGCCGGGCTCGCGCCGCCAGGCGCCGGCGCCGTCGAAATAGCCGCTGTCGGGCTTGCGCAGCCAGGACAGGCCGTTGACGGCGACGATGCGGCCGAGCTGGCCGGAAGCGACGATGGCGCGAGCGCGCGCCGCGATCGGGCTGTGGCGGCGGTGGTGGCCGACCAGGACCGGGACACCGGCCCGCTCCGACGCCTCGGCGAGCTCGACCGCACCCGCGACCGTCTCGGCGATCGGCTTCTCGATCAGCACCGGCACGCCGGCCGCGATCGCCGCGAGACCGCCGGCGACATGGAGCTGGTTGGGCGTGGCCAGGATGGCTGCGTCCGGCCGGGCGCCGTCGAGGCCCTGGTCCAGGGTCTCGAACCACGGCACTCCGAGCGCGGCGGCATGGTCCCGGGCACTCGCCGAGGGATCGGCGATGCCGGCCAGCACGGTGTCCGGATCGGCGAGGATGCGGCCGATATGGGCGCGGCCGATCAGCCCGGCGCCGGCGACGAGGATGCGGACCGGCGGTCGGCCGGACGGGGCTGCGGTCATCGGCTCTCGGTCCTGTCCCTGTCCCTGTCTTCTTTCGCGGCCGTGCAACTGCGCGTCCCGGCGGCCTGCGGGGCTCAGCGCACCGGCATGCCGGACGGCCGCGCGGTGCGGCGCTGGGCGGCGGTGCGGAAGGGGGCGTTGGGGGCACCGTAGCCGGTATAGTCGCCGCGCCGCTCGACGATCTCGAAGAACAGGCCCTCGCCGAAGGCGCGTCCGTAGAGCTGGAAGAATTCCCCGCCGCGGTCGCGGTCATACATGATGCCGCCGGCCTTCAGCCGCGCCAGCAGGTCCGGGTCGAGGCCGAAGCGGGCGTCGAGATCGTCGTAATAGTTCGGGCCGATGTCGAGCACCGGGAAGCCGTGCTCGGCCAGCGCCGCGGCGGTGGCGAAGATGTCGTCGGTGGCGAAGGCGATGTGCTGCACGGCCGAGCCGAAGCTGTCGGAGATGAAGCGGCCGGCCTGGGTGCGGCTCGATTCCGCCCCGTTCAGCGTTACCCTCAGTGCGCCGCCGGCGGTCTCGATCGCCTGGCTGCGGACGAGGCCGTCCGGGTCGGCGACATCGACCATCGGTGCCTTCGCGGCCTCGAAGATCGCGGTGTAGAACAGGGCCCAGCTGAGCATCTCGGCATAGATCATGGTCTGGCCGATATGGTCGACGCGGGTCAGGCCGGCGCCGTGGAGCGGGCCGGGCCGGTCGAGGCGGAAATCCACCTCCCAGAGCCGTCCGAGATCGGACTTCGGATCGACGAAGCGCAACACGCTGCCGCCGACGCCGCGGATCGCCGGGATCTGCAATTCGCCGGGCGCGGTCGCCTGCTCGAACAGGTCGGTGCCGAGCGCGCGGGCGCGGGCGAGGGTCGCCGGGGCGTCGTCGACCCGGACCGCGATGTCGCTGACCGTGGTGCCATGGGTCACGAAGGCGCTGCGGGCGAAGCCGGTCTGCTCGGTGTTGAGCAGGATGTTGATCGCACCCTGGCGCCAGAGCGTCACCGCCTTGGAGACGTGCCGGCCGGCCGGCTCGAAGCCGAGGGCGGTCAGGAGCCCCGCCAGCTTGCCGGCATCCTCGCCGCCGGTGGCGAATTCGATGAACTCGATCGCCTGCGCATGGGCGCGCGGCGGCAGGGCCGGCAGATCGGCGACCACGGCCGGCTCGGCCCGGCGCACCCGGTCCATCAGATGGACGAGCGAGCGCCGCCCGTCGGCGGCGATCAGGCGCGGCAGGGCGGCGCGGTACTGGTCGTTGAAGATCTCCAGGCTGATCGGGCCGCGATAGCCGGTCGCCATCACGGCGCGCATGAAGCCGGTCACGTCGAGATCGCCCTCGCCCGGCATGTTGCGGAAGTGGCGCGACCAGTAGAGCAGGTCCATCGGGATGGCCGGCGCGTCGGCCAGCTGGATGAAGAAGATCTTGTCGCCGGGAATGCGCCGGATGGTGTCGGGCGGGATCTTGCGGCCGAGCGAATGGAAGCTGTCGAGAATCAGGCCGACCTGCGGATGGTCGGCGCGGCGGACGATCTCCCAGGCGTCGCGATGGTCGTCGACATAGCGGCCCCAGCACAGCGCCTCGAAGCCGATGCGCAGCCCGCGCCGGGCGGCGCGCTCGCCGAGTTCGTGGAAGTCGGCCGCGGCCCGGTCGATGCCGCCGAGCGCTTCCGGGTGGACCGAGGAGCAGACCAGCACCAGGTCGGTGCCGAGCTCCTGCATCAGGTCGAACTTGCGCTCGGCGCGGGCGAAGGCGCGCGTGCGCAGGGGCTCGGGCAGGCCCTCGAAATCGCGGAACGGCTGGAACAGCATGATTTCCAGCCCGTGGTCGCGCACCATGGCACCGACCTCGCGCGGGGAGGCGTCTGTGGCGATGAAATCCTGCTCGAAGATCTCGATGCCGTCGAAGCCGGCGCTCTGGATCGCCTTGAGCTTGTCCCGGAAGTCGCCCGAAATCGAGACCGTGGCGATGGATGTCTTCATCGGGTCGCTCCCGCACGCCGAAACCGATTCGCTCTCAAAGGCATAGCGGTCTCAGGCGGCCGTTTCCAGGCTGCCGCCGAGGAACAGCTGCCCGACGCGCGGATCGTTGAGGATTTGTGCGGCTGTATCGAACATCCGGGTCTGGCCGAGTTCGAGTACCAGGCCGTAGTCGGACATCTGCAGCGCCGAGCGGGCGTTCTGCTCGATCATCAGGACGGAGACGCCCTTGACGCGCAGTTCCAGGAGGATGCCGAAGGTCTCCTCGACCATCTTCGGCGACAGGCCGATGGAGGGTTCGTCGATCAGCACCAGCTTGGGATCGAGCAGCAGGCCGCGCACGATCTCCAGCTGCTTCTGCTCGCCGCCCGAGAGCGTCGAGGCCTGCTGGTCGCGCTTGCGGCGCAGCACCGGGAAGCGGTCGAGCGCGGCCTCGATGCGCGCCGGCATGTCGGTGACGCCGCGGCCGGCCGCGATGGTGCCGAACTCGATATTGTGGAACACCGACAGCTCCGGGAAGATGTTGCGGCCCTGCGGGACGTAGCAGATGCCCGCCTCCAGGAGCCTGCGCGGCGTCCAGTTGGTCACGTCGCGGCCGTCGAAGGCGATGCGGCCCTCGCGCGCCGGCAGGAGACCGAAGATCGTCTTGAACACGGTCGACTTGCCGGCACCGTTGGGGCCGATCACGGTCGTGATCGAGCCGCGCGGGACCGAGAACGTGGTGCCGTTCAGGATGGTCGTCTTGCCGTAGCCGGCGACGACGGCCTCGAGCGTCAGGATCGTGTCGGCGGGCGGGGTCATGGCGGTCATCGGCCTCAATGTCCCAGATAGGCGTCGACGACGGCCGGATTGGCGCGCACCTCGGCCGGCGTGCCGGTCGCGAGCACCCGGCCCTCGGCCATCACCAGCACCCGCGTGCACAGGCTCATGACGAAATCCATATTGTGCTCGATGACCACGAAGGTCGCCTTGAGCTCGGCGTTGATCGCCCTGAGGCGCTCCTTGAGGCTGGCCAGCATGGTCAGGTTGACGCCGCCGGCCGGTTCGTCGAGCAGCACTAGGCGCGGGCCGGCCATGAAGGCCATGGCGGCGTCGAGCAGCTTCTGCTGGCCGTAGGAGAGGCCGCCGGCCTTCTCGTCGGCGAGATGGTCCAGGCGGAAGAAGGCGATCATGCGGTTCGCCTGGGCGGTCAGGCCGGCGTCGCGGGCGCCGAACAGGCGCGAGACCATGCTGCCCTGGTGCTCCTGGCCGGCCAGGATCAGGTTCTCGCGCACGCTCAGCTGCGGAAAGACCTGCAGGAGCTGGAAGGTGCGCGACACGCCGAGCCGGTTGAGGGCCGCCGGATAGAGCCCGGTGACCGGCTGTCCGTCGAGCTTCACCTCGCCGGCGCTCGGCCGCAACTGGCCGAGGATGCAGTTGAACAGCGTGGACTTGCCGCAGCCGTTCGGGCCGATGATGCCGAGGATTTCGCCCTCCTCGACATGGAACGACACGCCGTCGACGGCGTGGATGCCGCCGAACTGCTTGCGCAGTTCGGTCACTTCCAGGACCCTGCCCATCCTCTCGTCCCCTCATGCGACACGCCGGCCGCTTGGGTCGATCTGGCACCAATTGCGGCGCAAGAGCAAGGCCCGGTCCGGGTGCCGTCGACCGTCGGGGCCGGGCAGGGGGCGGAAACCGACGGCCGGGGCGAGGGTCAGCGGCAGCGCATGGTGCGGCGATAGTGCGGGCGGCCGTAATGGTCGTAGTAGGAGAAGACCACGCGGGTGACGCAGAAGAGGTCGTTGCGGCCGTCGTCATAGATCACCCGGCCGGAATTGCCGTTGACGATCAGCAGCCTGTCTTCGGCGGAGGCCGGATCGGCGTCGATGATGGCGCCGGCCTCGAGGCTGTTGGCCTGAACCACGACCTCGGCCCGGGCCGCGCCGGCGCCGAGAGAGAGGGCGAGAAGGGCGAGGGCTGCGGTCGTGCGGAAGGTCATGGCGGTCTCCTGTCGGATCGGGGCTGCGACGCAGAGCCGGGCGGCTCGGTGACGCCGACGATGCCGGTATCGTGCCGCAATAGACAGGGGCCTGCCCGGCAATCCGATGGGAGGCATCGAATTCGGTTGTGTGTCGAAGCCGTCAAAACGTTTGCGTCGATACATGCGGAGTATATTTTCCGATATGCCGGCCATCTTCCATTTCGGGCCCGGAGAATATGCTTTCCGGAGGGCGTTCGGTTGTTACGCCTTGTTAGGCACCTGGACTATTCGTTCCGATCAAATTCAGATTTTAAGATACCCGTTAGACTCCACGCGCCACTATGTTGTCGATCAGGCGATGAACCATCCGACGCCCGGAAGAGGCCGGCACTCCCGGTCCGGCCGGGCGGCGGCCACACATGCCGGCAGTTCGGCGTCGACGGCCGACGACCCCGGATCGAGGGTCTCGGGGGCGGCGCCCATTCGGACCGGTCGACCGTGAACGGCGTGGCGGGAGCAGGCAGGAGCAAATGATGTTGGCGAAACGCACGTTTGGCGACGCGAAGGTTGCGAGCCTGCCGGTCCGTCCCGCGCCCCCGGAGCGGGCCGGCGACGGCGCCGATCCGGCCCTGGCCGGCAGGGACAAGCTGCGCGTCGCCGTCGTCGACGACAACCAGACCAACTGCATCCTGCTCAGTCACATGATCCGGCGTCTGGACGCCTTCCAGATCGAGACCTTCAACAGCCCGTTCGATGCCGCAGAGGCGTTCCGGAACAACAGGATCGACATCGGCATCATCGACCATCAGATGCCCGGCATGACCGGCACGGAGCTGATCCGGCACATCCGCGCCATGGACTGCTGCGCCGACCTTCCGCTGGTCATGGTGACGACCTTCGATCAGGACGACGTGCGGCTGGAGGCGCTGCAGGCCGGCGCGACCGACTTCCTGTCCAAGCCGGTCAATGCGGTCGAGTTCCGCGCCCGCTTCGCCAATATCGTCACCATCCGGCGCGCCCAGATCGCCCTGCAGGAACGCGCGGACCGCCTCGCCCTCGAGGTCGAGGCGGCGACGCGGGACCTGTGCGAGCTCGAGGCCGAAGTGATCTTCCGGCTGTCGCGCGCCGCCGAGCAGCGCGACGGCAATACCGGCCAGCATACGCTGCGTGTCGCCGCCTATGCGCGCGAGATCGCGCGCCGGCTCGGCTGCCCCAACGCCTTCTGCCAGGATGTGTTCCTGGCGGCGCCGATGCACGATATCGGCAAGATCGCGATCCCCGACGCCATCCTGCAGAAGCGCGGCCCGCTGACCGAGGCCGAGCGGCTGGTCATCGAGAGCCATACCACCATCGGAAGCTCCATCCTGGACGGCAGCTCCCGTCCGGTCATCGCGCTTGCCGCGGAGATCGCCGCCGCCCATCACGAGCGCTGGGATGGCACCGGCTATCCGCATGGGCTCGCCGGCACCGACATTCCGCTCGGTGCGCGGATCGTCGCCGTCGCCGACGTGTTCGATGCGCTGACCACGCCGCGATCCTACAAGGCCGCCTGGGCGCCATACGATGCCCTCGAATTTCTGGTGCGCGGCAGCGGGCAGCAGTTCGATCCCGCCTGTGTCGACGCCTTGGTGGCCGGTTTCGCCACCATTCTGGCCATTCTCGCCGATCACGTGGATCCATGCCCGCCGGAAGCTGGCACTGCGTTCGATCCTGCCATCTGACTTCGACGCCGAACTGAAGAGAGGAGCCCCGCTCGATGGGCGTGAAATCCATGATCCGCTTCCTGACTGCCGGTCTCCTGACTGCCGGTCTCCTGGCATTCGGGCTCTCCGGTCCGGTCTCGGCGCTGGACAAGCCGCAGGGCAAGGTGGTCCTGACGGTCACCGGCAAGATCACCGAAACCAACGGCAGTGCCGGCGCCGAATTCGATCTCGCCATGCTGGACGCCCTGCCGGGTCGCACGGCCCGAATGAAGACGCCCTGGACGGAGGGAGAAACCACCTTCTCGGGACCGCTGTGCCGTGCGATCCTGGCGGCCGCCGGAGCGAACGGGACGGCACCGATCGTCGTCAGGGCTCTGAACGACTACGCGGCCGATGTCCCGCTCGAGGATTGCAAGAACCTCGACATGATCCTGGCCACGAAGATCAACGGCGAACCGATTCCGGTGCGCGCCAAGGGACCGCTCTTCGTGATCTATCCGTTCGACAAGGATCCGAGCCTCTACAACGAGAAGTATTTCGCCCGTTCGGTCTGGCAGGTTAAGTCCATCGAAATCCGCTAACGGCCTTCCCGGGAGAGAGGAATTGACCGGCAGTCGCAGCGTCAGGGCATTCACACCGTTTCTGGTCCTCGGCGCGATCGCCTGCGCGTTCCTGGTCACGGTCGTGCTGATCTTCGGAGCGCTGGACGACCGCGAGGATCAGGTTCGGCAGAGCGCGCGCGAGGACGCGCTCTGGGCGATCTACCAGTTCGATCGCGAAACGGCGAAATTCGCCGCCGCGCTGGACGGCGTGGTCTCGTCGGGCCGGATCGACCAGGCGGCGCTGGAATCCCTCACCCTGCGCTACGACATCCTGTTCAGCCGGATCGAATTCCTCAACAACGGCAACTTCGCGCTCGAATTCCGCAAGCTCGACCGGCTGAACGCCGAGTTCGAACGCGCCTGGGCGGCGGTGCAATCGGCCCGTACCCTGTTCGACCGGATCGAGGCCGGCTATGTCCCGACCGTCTACGAACTGCGCCCGTTCCTGATCGTCTTCACGGATCTGCGCCGCTCGACCGAGGATCTGCTCACCTTCGCCAATGCGCGCGTCAACGAGATGCGCGCGGATTTCCGTGACGGCACCAGCCGCCTCTATCGATCGCTCGGCTTCGCCATCCTGTGCCTGACCCTGGCCATGGTCGGCATCGTCGCGCTTCTGGTCCGCCAGATCCGCGCCGCCCTGCGGTCGCGCGCCGAGATCGCCGCCCTGGTCGCCTCGCTGGAGGAGGCGGCGACGGCGGCGGAGGCCGGCAACAGGGCCAAGTCCGCCTTCCTGGCCACGATCGGCCACGAAATCCGGACCCCGCTCAACGGGGTGCTCGGCATGGCGGCGGCGCTGGCCGAGACCCGGCTCGACAAGGACCAGACCGCCTGCCTGGCGGCGATCGACGATTGCGGCCGGACGCTGGTCGAGATGATCGATTCGATGCTCGATTTCGCCAAGTTCGAGGCCGGCGAGTTCCCGGTCAGCCCGATCGATTTCGAGCTGGCGCCGCTGATCCGCTCGTCCGTTTCGGTGGTCGAGGCGCGGGCGCGCCAGCGGCACAACGCGATCACCGTCTCGCTCGCCGCCGAGGTCCCCGAGCGCCTGCACGCGGATCCGAGCCGCATCCGGCAGGTGCTCGTCAACGTGCTCGGCAACGCGGTCAAGTTCACCGAGAACGGGACCATCCGCCTGTCGGTCGGGCCCGTCGGGCGGGATCGGCTGCGCTTCGCCGTCGAGGATACCGGCATCGGCATTCCGCCCGAGGCGCATCATCGCATCTTCAAGGAATTCAGCCAGGTCGACAGCTCGATCAGCCGCAAGTTCGGCGGCACCGGTCTCGGCCTGTCGATCTGCAAGCGGATCGTCGAACGGCTCGGCGGCGAGATCGGCTTCGAAAGCGAGCCGGGCCGCGGGTCGACCTTCTGGTTCGCACTGCCCTTGCAGGCGGCGCTGACCCCCTCGGCGGCCGCGCCGGCCGCGATCGTCGACGATGCGCCGGCGGCCGCGGCAGGCCTGCGCATCCTGGTGGTCGAGGACAACCGGGTCAATCAGGACGTGATCCGGCGCTTCCTGATGCGGCTCGGCCACACGGTGGCGCTCGCCGACGACGGGCGGAGCGGTGTCGCCGCCGCGGAGGCAGAACGCTTCGATCTGATCCTGATGGACATGCACATGCCCGGCATGGACGGCCTCGCGGCGACGACCGCGATCCGCGCCGGGACCGGCATCAATGGCCGGACCCCGATCGTGGCGGTGACCGCCAACGCCTCCGACCAGGACCGGCTGGCCTGCACGCGCGCCGGGATGAACGGCTTCCTGTCGAAGCCGGTCGGGCTCGAACAGTTGCGCGCGATGCTGTCCGAATTCGCTCCGCAGCCGGCCCTGCCGGGCGGCCCGGCGCGCGAGCCGGAGGCGGATGCAGCCGCAGCCTCCGATGCCGCAGCCTCCGATGCCGCGCGCGCCGGTGCCCATGCGGACGCCACCCGGCCGGCGGCGTCCGACCCGGCCGCCCTGCTCGCCTGCCAGGACCCGGATCGGCGTCAGGAACTGATCGAGGCGATCGGCGAGGACAGCGTCGGCGAACTGGTCGAAAGCTTCGCCGACGATCTCGGCGGCCTGGTCGCCGCGCTGGAAGCGGCCGTGGCAGCGGCCGATCTCGTCGAGATCGACCATGTCCTCCATACCATCGCGGGCGCCGCCGCCAATGTCGGCTTCACCGCCCTCGCCGAGCATGCGCGCATGATGCGCGGCGATCCCGCCGCGGCGACGTCGGCGCCGTTTGCCGTCGCCCTCGGCCTGCTCGCCGACGGCCGCCGCCGCGCCGCCTGAGCACCCTCGACGGCGCGGGCCGGGCGGGCGATGATGTCGCCTTCCCGAGGGGGACGGCCGATCCGATGTCCGCTGCCGATGCTTCGCCACTGATCGCCGCCCTGTCGGCGCAGCCGCTCTTCGCAGGCGCTTCGGCCGACGATCTCGCCGCGGCCGCCCGGCTGTTCCGGCGCCACCGCTACGGCCGCGACGAACTCGTCTTCGCGCGCGGCGATCCGGGCGACTACCTGATCCTGATCGAGGCCGGCCGCATCCGGCTGTCGGTCATGGCCGCCGACGGCCGCGAACTGTCGTTGCGCATCGCCGGCCCGGGCTCGATCGTGGGCGAGATCGCCGTGCTCGACGGCGGTTCGCGCAGCGCCGACGCGACCGCCCTTGACGCGGTCTCGGCACAGATCCTGTCGCGTGGCGATTTCGAGCGCCTGTTCGAGACCCGCCCCGGCTTCGCCCGCGGCGTCGTGCGCATGCTGTGCGGCCGGTTGCGCGACACCACGGACCAGCTCGAATCGATCGCCCTCTACCGGATCGAGGCGCGGCTCGCACGGCTGTTCCTCGGGCTCCTGCGCCAGACCCACGATCTCGACACCGCCCGCTCGGCGCCCCTGCGGCTGGACATCAACCAGACCCATCTCGCCGAGATCGTCGGGGCGAGCCGGCCGAAGGTCAACCGCGCCCTGATCGCGCTGGAGGAGGCCGGCGCGATCCGCCGCAGCGGCGGCGAGATCCTGTGCCGGATCGAGGCGCTCACCGGCATCGCAGAGGCGGAGGACGGGGGCCTGTGACGCGCGCTCCGGCGACAGCCCGGTCGAGGCCCATTCGATGACGGCGGCGCCATGAAGGTCGGGCCGCGGGGCCGCGCCGCGGCGGCCGGGCTGGCGGCGGGCATCGCCGTGCTGGTGTCGTGGTCGGTCTGGCCGCAGGCGGTCGAGGATGTCCTGTCGACACCGGCGATCGATGCGCTCTACGAGCATTTTCCCGCCGCGGTGGCGCCCGGCATCGTGGTCGTCGACATCGACCGGGCGAGTTTCGCCCGCCTCGGCCCCTGGCCGTGGCCGCGCGACCGCCTGGCGGATCTGGTCGAGCGGATCGCCGAGGCGGCGCCGCGGACGCTGGCGATCGACATCCTGTTGTCCGAACCGGACCGCCGATCCCCCGCCGCGCTCGCCCGCGCCCTCGGCGCCGCCACCGGTCGCGACGATCTCGCCCGGCTGGCCGAGGGCCTGCCCGATCCGGACGCCCGGCTGGCCGCGGCGATCGCGCGCGTGCCGACCGTGTTCGGCCTGGTCGCCGCGGCAGAGCCCGGCGGGGCGACGGCCGGACCGCCGATCGTGATCGCCCGCCAGGCGGCGGTCGGGTCGGTCTGGACCGAGCCCGGCGTGGAAGGGCCGCTCACGGTCCTTGCCGCCGGCGCGGCGGGGATCGGCGTCCTGTCCCTGACCGGCGACGAGTCGGACGGGGTGGTGCGCGGCGTGCCGCTGCTCGCGGTCTTCGGGGGGCGCGCCTATGCGGGCCTTGCCGCCGAGGCGGCCCGGGTTGCCGAGGGCGCCCGCTCGCATCTCGTCGCCGGCAGTCCGGCGCAGATGGCGATCGGAAGCCGGCGGGTTCCGATCTCGGCGCAGGGCACGATGGCGCTGCGGCCGACCGATCGGACACGCCAGGGGGCGGCCACGATGTCGGCAGCCGATCTGTTCGATCCCGACCCGGCGCCGGCGCGCAGCCGGCTGGCCGGGGCGATCGTCTTCCTCGGCTCGAGCGCGCCGGAACTCGGCGGCCTCCGGCCGACCCCGGCCGATCCGCTGACGCCCTCGGTCCGCATCCAGGCCGATGCCGCCGGACAGATCCTGTCCGGCCGGATTCCGGTCCGCGCCGCGGCGGCCGTCGCCTGGGAACGCGGTGCCGCCCTGATCGCGACCGTGCTGGCCGTCGCGCTGGCGCTTGCCACCGGCCCCTGGATCGGCGCCGCCGCGATGATCGCCGCCGCTACCGCCTGGGCCGTCGGCGCCGCCACGGCGACGCTGCAATTCGACCGCATCGTCGATCCGGTCACGCCGCCGGCGGTTGCCTTGATCGCCTTTGCGGCCACCTCGCTGGCGGCCTTCGCCGAGACCCGACGCCGGGAGGGCGCGCTGCGGCGCCGCTTCGAGCAGCATCTGGCGCCCGATCTGGTCCGGCGCCTCGTCGAGAACCCCGACCTTGTCCGCGTCGAGGGCGAATTGCGGCCGGTGACGGCGCTGTTCACCGATGTGGAGGGCTTCACCAGCCTGACCGAGCGGGCCGCGCCGCGCGCTCTCGTCGCGCTGCTCGACCGCTATTTCGAGGGCATGACGCAGACCGTCGTCGCCCATGGCGGCCTGGTCGACAAGATCGTCGGCGACGCCGTCCATGCGCTCTTCAACGTGCCAGTCGACCAGCCCGATCACGCCGCCCGGGCGGTCGATTGCGCGCTCGCGCTCGCCGCCTTCGCGGCCCGCTTCGCCCGCGAGCCGGATGCCGCCGCGCTTCAGTTCGGGCGGACGCGGATCGGGCTCGAAACCGGGCCGGCGATCGTCGGCGACGTGGGCGGCGGACGGAAGCTCGATTTCACCGCGCACGGCACGGTGGTCAATTCGGCCGCCCGGTTGGAGGCGGCCAACAAACAGTTCGGCTCGACGATCTGCGTCGGACCGGCCCTGGTCGCCGCATTGCCCGAGCGATCCTGGCGCCCGCTCGGCCGGATCACGCTGCGGGGTCTCTCGGCGCCGACACTGGTCAGCGAGCCCTGGCCGGACAGCGCGCCGGCGGACCTGATCGCCGGCTATGCGGCAGCCTTCGCGCGGACCGACGACGATCCGGCCGGCGCCGCCGCGGCTTTCGCGGTCCTGGCGGCCGCGCATCCCGATGACGCCGTGCTGGCCGGCTGGGTGGCCCGGCTCGGCGGCGGATCAACTGGCTGAAGGGCTTCTCAGAGCACGCTCGCCATCGCCTCGGCGATGCGCGGCGCACCCCAGCGGGCGACCGGGCTCGGCGGCCGGCCGGGAGCCGGGATGTCGGTGCCCTCGCCGGCGGCCAGCATTCGGGTCACGCCCGCCGCCGCGACCGTAACGGCGCCCCGCTCGACGAAGACGCCGAAGGCGCCGCGGCTCGGGCCGGCGAAGAAGCGCGTGCCGCGCACCGCGATCACCCCATAGGCCGAGCGCATCTTCACGTCGACCTTGGGGGCGGTTTCCGGACGGTCGAACAGCACCGCGCCGTCGGCGAGGTCGAGCACCCCGCCCATGTCGGCGATGAAGCGGTCGATCACCAGCCGGCTGCGCGCGCCGAGGCGCACCGTGGTGGCGAGGCCGAGTTTCATGGCAAGGCGCGCCTCGGTCCCGGTCCAGACCATGTCCTGCAGATAGAGGTCGGCCGCAGCCGCGAGGCGCCTTTCGGCCGCATCGCCGCGTGCGAAGGCGTCGCCGATCACCTCCTGCACGGCACCGATCCGGCCGGCGGTCGCAGCCGATGCGGAGCCGGCCAATACGACCGATCCCGGGGCGGTGGCCAGCAGGGCGGTGGCGATGAGTTCCCGTCGCGTCAGGCGCGTTCGCGAAAGGCTTTGCGAAGGTTCCATGCGCTGCGTCTCCCTGCCGGCCCTCCGGCGGCCGACGCAGGACCGTGGCATCCGGTGCCTGAACGGAACATGACCGGACGGACCCGGACTTCGGTACGGGCGGCTGGCCTCGCCGGTGCTGCAAGAGCGCCGGTCAATGAGCATGCAGGGCCCGGCGCACTCCGCGAGCAGGAGCGTCGGGCCTTGGCGCCGCCGCGTCGCCTCACATGCCCCAGCGCAGGGCGGCGGTGTGGACGCGGGCGTCCCAGAGGCGGGCCGTCTCGGTATCAAGCTTGGTGACGGTCAGCGAGCAGCCGGCCATGTCGAGCGAGGTGACGTAGTTGCCGACCGCCGAGCGGGCGACGCGCAGCCCGTGCTTGTCCAGCATGCGGGCGGCGTTGTCGAACATCAGGTAGAGCTCCATGGCCGGCGTGCCGCCGAAGCCGTTGACCAGCAGGAGCACGTCGGACCCGGCGAAATCGCCGAAATCATGCACGATGGCGCCGATCATCTCCGCGGCGATCTCGGCGGCCGGCGTCAGCGGCACGCGGCGGCGGCCCGGCTCGCCATGAATGCCGACGCCCATCTCCATCTCGTTCTCGCCGAGCGTGAAGGTCGGCTTGCCGGCGGCCGGCACGGTACAGCTGGTCAGCGCCACGCCCATCGAGCGGGTCGCCTGGTTGACGCGGTCGCCGAGCGCCTTGCAGGCGTCGAGATCGTAACCAGCCTCGGCGGCGGCGCCGACGATCTTCTCGACCACCATGGTGCCGGCGACGCCGCGCCGGCCGGTCGACCAGGTCGAGCTCTCCACGGCCACGTCGTCGTCGGTCAGGATGCGGGCGACCGGGCCGGACGCCATCTCGGCGGCCATTTCGAAATTCATCACATCGCCCTCGTAATTCTTGACGATGTAGAGGACGCCGGCGCCGCCATCGACGGTCTCTGCGGCGGCGAGCATCTGGTCCGGCGTCGGCGAGGTGAAGACCTGGCCCGGGCAGGCGGCATCGAGCATGCCGTGGCCGACGAAGCCGGCATGCAGCGGCTCGTGGCCGGAACCGCCGCCGGAGATCAGCGCCACCTTGCCGCGCACGGGGAAGCGTCGGCGCACGAACTTGCCCTCGTCGCCGAGCGTCACGATGTCGGCATGCGCGCGCACGAAGCCGGCGAGGCTTTCGGACAGGACGGTATCGACGGCGTTGATCAGCTTCTTCATGGACGTCTCCCTGCTGTTCGCGCCGGCCGGGACCTCAATCCTCGACCAGCTTGGCGATGCGTGCGACGAGATCGTGGATCATGTCGTCCATCACCTTGTTTTTCTTGGCATCCTCGAAATCCGGCAGGCGCAGCGCCAGGGTCCGGTGGCGGCGCGCCTCGGCCGGCCGGCGCGCGCGGCGCGGATGCGCCTCCTCGTAGGCGGCCAGGAAACGGGCGCGCTCGGCCGCAGAGAAATGGCAGATCTCCAGGATCGTCTCGACATGGGCGACCGGGATCGGCGTCGGATAGGCGGGATTGGCGATCTGGCTGACGAAGCTCGGATTGCGCTCCAGCGCCTCGGCGAGGCGCCGGCGCATGCCGGAGGGGCGCTTGCCGAGCACCTCGCGCAGCACCGCCTTGTAGGCGGCGACCGCCGGATGGCCGTCCGGGCCCGGGGTGGCGGCGTCCTGCACGCTCATGGCCGGCGGCCCGGCAAGGTCGTTGCTCGGATCGCCGCCTTGGCGCGCGGCACGGCGGCCGCGCCCATCGACAGCACGCGCAGGCCCGCGGCGAGCAGATGCGGGATCGCGGCCGGATCGCCGCCGGCATCGCCGCACAGGCTGACCGGCACGCCGCGCGCGGCGGCCTCGCGCGCGACGGTCTCGATCACGCGCAGGACCGCGGGGGCGAGCGGATCGGCCAATGCCGCCACGGCGGTGGAATCGCGCCCGGCGGCCATCAGATACTGCACGAGATCGTTGGAGCCGATCGACACGAAGTCGACTGCGAACAGATCGAGCGTCAGCGCCGCCGCCGGCACCTCGACCATCATGCCGAGCTCGAACCGGCCGGGTGGGGTGCCGGCCGTGGCGAGACTTGCCGCTTCCTCCTCGACCAACGTCCGCACGGCGGCCATCTCGGCCGGCACGGCGACCATCGGGATCATGATCTTGAGCGCTCCGTGCGCGGCGGCGCGCAGCAGCGCGCGCAACTGGACGCGGAACACCGCCTCGCGGGCGAGCGACAGGCGCACGCCGCGCAGGCCGAGGAACGGATTGGCCTCGCCGTCGAGCGTGTAGCCGGGGATCGGCTTGTCGCCGCCGGCATCGAGCGTGCGGATGGTCACCGGCCGGCCGTCGGCCCAGGCAAGGATCGCCCGGTAGGCCTCGAACTGCTCGTCCTCGCCGGGCAGGTCGTCGCCGCCGCGGCCGTGGAACAGGAATTCGGTGCGCACCAGCCCGATGCCGTCGCAGAGCGCCGGATCGAGCCCGGCGAGATCGCTCGGGGCCCCGATATTGAGCAGGACCTGGATCGGCGTGCCGCAGGCGGTCGCGGCCGGTTCCAACGCGAAGGTCGCGGCGTCCCGGTCGCGGTCAAGCCCGGCCGCGCGACGGGCGTCGAACAGGGCGCGGTCCGCGGCATCGGGGGCGAGAAGCAGCGTCCCGGCCTCGGCATCGAGCAGGGCCTCGGTGCCGTCCGGCGCGTCGATCCCGGCCAAGCCGACCAGCATCGGAATGCCGCGCGCGCGCGCCAGGATCGCAACATGGCTGGTCAGGCTGCCCTCGGCCAGCGCGATGCCCTGGCCGGGACGCCAGTCGATCTCCAGGAAGCGCGACGGGGCGAGGTCGCGGCCGACCAGGATGGCGTCGTCGGCGATCATGGCGGCGGTGCCGGCCTCGCCGGCGAGATGCGCCAGGACGCGCGCCTTCAGGTCTTCCAGATCGCTGCCGCGGGCACGGAAATAGTCGTCGTCGGAAGCGCGGTAGCCGGCGATCTCTGCGTCGAGCTGCGCCGCGAAGGCGGCCTCTGCGCCCATGCCCTCGGCGAGCGCCGCGAAGGCCGGCTCGGTCAGGGCGTCGTCCTCCAGCATGGCGAGCTGGAATTCGAGCATGGCGGCGGCTTCTTCGTCGTCGAGGCTGCCGATCAGGCCGGCGAGATCGGCCGCGGACGCGGCGAGCGCGGCCTTCAGCGCCGCAGTCTCCTCGTCCGGGGTCCCGACCGTGCGCGCGGCCGCGATCCCGTCCGCCGCCCCGCGCTCCAGCCGCACGATCCGCCCGGCCGCGAAGCCCGGCGCGGCGGTGCGGCCTTGCAGGATGCGGCTCGGACGGGCGGCGGATGCGGCGGTCATGTCAGGCGCCTTCCTCGACCTCGGCGAAATCGGATTCGACCAGCCGGACCAGCGCCGCGACGGCCGCCTCGGCATCGCCGCCCTCGGCCCGGAAATGCAGCACGGTGTCCTTCGGCGCCTTGGCGGCCATCACCCGGACGATGCTCTTGGCATCGATCCAGGGTCCGGCCGCGTTGGTGGCCAGTTCGATGCGCGCCCCGAAGCCCTTGGCGACCTTGGTCAGCTTGACCGAGGGCCGGGCATGCAGGCCGACCTCGTGGAACAGGAGAACGGAGGCGTTTGCCTTGGTCATGAACGGGCCTCCTCAACCCGGCGAAAGCTCTTCGGCCGTGCGGCGCACCTCGTCGAGGCTCGCGCCGCCCCAGGCCTCGGTGGCGGCCATCACGGCGCCTTCCACCACGGGGGCGTTGCAGACGACGATCCGATCGCGACGGTCCTCGGGCATCAGCTCGATCGCCATCTCGCTGTTGGTCTCCGCGCCGCCGAGATCGACCAGGATGGCGACGCCCTTGGGCGACCAGGCCGCATCGATCGCGGCCATGATCTTCTCGACCGAGGTGCCGAGCCCGCCGCCGGGGTCGCCGCCGGTCCAGGCCAGCGGAACCTCGGTGCCGACCATCTGCCGCACCATGTCGGCCGTTCCCTTCGCCACGTCGGGCGAATGGGAGACGATGACGATGCCGACCTTGTCGCTCATGCCTTGGTCTCCAACACGTCGAGGACCGCCTCGATCATGATCACCGACGAGCGCGCGCCCGGGTCCATATGGCCGATCGAGCGTTCGCCCAGGAAGGATGCCCGGCCGCGGATCGCCAGCATGGGCACCGTCGCGGCCGCGCTCTTGGACGCGATTTCGCGGATCTCTGCAAGGCTTGCGCCGGATGACAGGGCTGCGGAAACCGGCACCAGCACGTCCAGCATGGTCTTCTGCCCGGTCTCCGACTTGCCGCGCGCCTTGACGGCGTCGATCGCGGCCGCGAAGGCACGGGCCACGCCGGCGCGGTCCGGCGCGGCGCCGAGTTCCTTGCCGAGCGTCATGAACAGGGTGCCGTAGAGCGGCCCGGAGGCGCCGCCGACCTTCATGACCAGCGTCATGCCGGCGGTCTTCAGCGCCTCGCCGGGCGCCAGCGCAGCGAGCTTGGCGCGGTCGGCCGCCACGGCCTCCATGCCGCGCTTCATGTTGCTGCCGTGATCGCCGTCGCCGATCGCGGAATCGAGTTCGGTCAGTTCCTCCGCGGCGGCGACGATGCGGGCGGTCACGGTCTCGAACAGGCGGTCCATCGTGTCTTGCATGGGTCTGGCCTCAATCGATCCGCCGGCCGGCGGCATCGAAGCAGAGCGGGTCGGCGAGCGTGATGTCGACGGCGGCATCGCGTTCGAGCGCGGTATCGGGATCGACCAGGGCGACCAGCGAATGGCCGTCGAGGGCGATGTGCAGGTGGCTCTGGTCGCCGAGATGCTCGACCCACTTCACCCGGCCGCGCGCCTGGCCGTCCGCCGGGGTGACGCGGATATGCTCGGTGCGCGCGCCGACCGTGCGGGTGCCCGCAGCCAGCCGGTTGGCGGGCAGCAGGTCGGCCGGCAGCAGGTTGATGGCGGGCTGGCCGAGCCGCTGGGCGACATAGGTGTCGACCGGCTGCTCGTAGATCTCGCGCGGACTGCCGACCTGCACCAGCCGTCCGCGATCGATCACGCCGATGCGGGTGGCAAGCGTCATGGCTTCGATCTGGTCGTGGGTGACGTAGAGGATCGTGGCGCCGAGATCCACCTGGATTCGTTTCAATTCCAGCCGGAGATCGGCGCGCAGCTTGGCGTCGAGCGAGGAGAGCGGCTCGTCCATCAGGTAGACCGACGGCCGGCGCACCAGGGCGCGGCCGATGGCGACGCGCTGCATCTGCCCGCCGGACAGTTGCGTGGCGCGGTTCTTCAGTTTGTCCTCGATCTGCAGCAGACGGGCGAGTTCGCGCACCGTCGTCTCGATTTCGGCCTCGGGCACGCGCCGGGTCGGCGAGCGCAGCGGGAAGGCGAGGTTGTCGTAGACCGAGAGATGCGGGTAGAGCGAATATTGCTGGAACACGAAGGTCACGTCGCGTGCCGCCGGCGGCTCCGCGGTCACGTCGCGTCCGCCGATGGCGATGCGGCCGGCATCGGGCCGCTCCAGCCCGGCGACCAGGCGCAGCGCGGTGGTCTTGCCGGCCCCGGTCGGACCGAGCAGGACCAGGAATTCGCCGTCCGCGATGGTCAGCGACAGATCCTCGACCGCGGTGGTGCGGCCGAATCGCTTGGTGACGCCTTCGAGCCTGATCTCAGCCACGGCGATGCCCCTTCGTCTCGGCGGCGACGGTCCAGGCCGTCCTCAGCGCCCGGCCGGTCGCCTTGTCGAACAGCGACAGCTTCTCGGGCCGGAAGGCGAGGCCGACCGGCGCCCCGACCGTGACGCTCTCGGCGGAGGGCAGGCGCGCGCGCACCGTGCCGGCGCCGGTGCGGATGGTGACGATCTGCGTGGTGCCGAGATATTCGGCGCCGAACACCTCGCCGCGCAGGCCGCCGTCGTCGACCAGCTGGACCTGTTCGGGGCGCACGCCGAGGACCAGATCGGTGGCGGTGGTGCCGTCGAGCACGGCCGGGATGGCGGCGACGGTCTCGCCGACCTGCACGGTAGTCGCGCCGGGCGCGAGCGGGCCGCGGCAGGGGATCAGGTTCATCGGCGGCGAGCCGATGAAGTCGGCCACAAACAGCGTCGCCGGCCGGCCGTAGATCTGCTGCGGGGTGTCGAACTGCTCGATCACGCCCTTGTTCATGACCGCGATCTTGTCGGCCATCGCCATGGCCTCGAGCTGGTCGTGGGTGACGTAAAGCGTGGTCGCGCCGAGCCGGTCGTGCAGGGCGCGCAGTTCGGCGATCATGGCCTCGCGCAATTCGGTGTCGAGCGCGCCGAGCGGCTCGTCCATCAGGAAGGCCTTCGGGTTGCGCACGATGGCGCGGCCGAGGGCGACGCGCTGGCGGTCGCCGCCGGACAGGCCGGAGACCGAGCGGTCGAGCAGATGGCCGATGCGCAGCGTGCGCGCCGCCTCCTCGACCCGGGTCTTGATCTCGGGCTTGGCGACGCCCTGGTTGGCGAGCGGATAGCCGATGTTCTTGCGCACGTTCATGTGCGGATAGAGCGCGAACAGCTGGAACACGAAAGCGATGTCGCGGGCGGACGCCCGGAGTTGGGTCACGTCGTCGCCGTCGAGCCTGATCAGGCCGGAGGAGGGCAGTTCGAGCCCGGCGATCATGCGCAGCGTCGTCGTCTTGCCGCAGCCGGACGGCCCGAGCATGACGAAGAATTCGCCGCTCGCCACGGTGAAGCTGGAATTCTTGACGGCGACGAACTCGCCGAAGGATTTGTGCAGGTTCTCGACCCGGATCTCGGCCACGTCTGCGCTCCTCAGGCCGGGAACTTCGATCCGACCACGAACAGCACCGTGCCGGCGAGCGTGACCGCGAAGGAATAGGTGTAGAGGGTCAGTGAGAAGGGCTGCATCAGCATGATCACGCCGGCGACGATCAGGGTGGTGGCCAGGCCCTCGGCGAGGCCGCGCGGCGAGAGCCGGCGCCTTTCGGAGCCCGGAGAGGCGGATTCGGGTTCGTTCAGCCGGCTCATTTCCTGACCGCTCCGAAGGTGATGCCGCGCAGGAGGTGCTTTCTCAGGAGCACCGTGAAGACCACGATCGGGACCAGGAAGATCGCCGTGCCGGCCGCGACGGCAGGCCAGTCCTGGCCGCCCTCGCCGATGATGATCGGGATGAAGGGCGGGGCGGTCTGCGCCTCGCCGGAGGTCAGCAAGACCGCGAAGGCATATTCGTTCCAGGCGAAGATCATGCAGAAGATGGCGGTTGCGGCGATGCCGGTGGCGGCCTGCGGCAGCACGACCTTTCGGAAGGCTTGCAGCCGCGTATAGCCGTCGATCATCGCCGCTTCCTCGTATTCGCGCGGGATCTCGTCGATGAAGCCCTTCAGCAGCCAGACCGCGAGCGAGACGTTGACGGCGGTGTAGAGCAGGATCATGCCGAACTTGGTGTCGGACAGGCCGAGCTCGCGATACATCAGGTAGATCGGGATGGCGACTGCGATCGGCGGCATCATGCGCGTCGACAGGATGAAGAACAGCAGGTCGTCGGCGAGCGGCACCCGGAAGCGCGAGAAGCCGTAGGCCGCCATGGTGCCGAGCGCGACCGCGAAGAAGGTCGACCCGAAGGCGATCACGACCGAGTTCCAGAAGCGCGGCACGTAGTTGGACGGGCCGGCAATGACCATGTTGCGCGCCCGGGCGATCTCCTCGCAGGTGCCCGAGGCCGGGGGCAGGGACTTGATATAGTCCTCGGTCTGCCGCGAGCGGGTCGTGAACAGGTTGCAGAAGCCTTCCAGCGACGGCGTGAACACGATCTTGGGCGGATAGGAGATCGAATCCGGCGGCGTCTTCAGCGCCGTCAGGAAGATCCAGACCAGCGGCAGCATGGTGATCAGCGCATAGGCGATGACCAGGCTGCCGGCGATGGCCTTGGTGCGGCCCGAGGGCTCGACGACGGAATGGGCGGACGTGCTCATCGGCTCTTCACCCGGTTGAGCGCCTTCACGTAGATGTTGGCGAGGCCGAAGACGGTGACGAAGAGAATGATCGCGAAGGCGGAGGAATAGCCGGTGCGCCATTTCTCGAAGGCTTCGCGCTTCAGGGTGATCGAGGCGACCTCGGTGGTCGAACCGGGCCCGCCGGAGGTCAACAGGTTGACCATGTCGAACATCTTGAAGTTCTCGATGCCCCGGAACAGCACGGCCAGCATGATGAAGGGTAGCGCCATGGGCAGCGTGATGGTCCAGAACTGGCGCCAGGGCGAGGCGCGGTCGACCTCGGCGGCTTCGTAGATGTAGTCGGGAATCGAGCGCAGGCCGGCCAGGCAGATGAGGATCACGTAGGGGGTCCACATCCAGGTGTCGACGATGACGATCGCCCAGGGCGCCAGCGCGACCGTGCCAAGCATCTCGAAGGAGGACGGCGGTACGCCGGTCACGGCCGAGATGCCGTAGTTGAACAGGCCGATCTGGGGCTGGAACAGGAAGCGCCAGAAATTGCCGACCACGGCCGGCGACAGCATCATCGGCACCAGGATTACGGTGGTCCAGAAGCCGTGGCCGCGGAACTTGCGGTCGATCGCCCAGGCGAGCGAGAAGCCGAGCACGGTCTGGATCAGGATGGTCCAGATGACGAAATGCGCGGTCGCCTGCATCGGCTGCCAGACTTCCGGATCGGTCAGGATCGACACGTAGTTGTCGATGCCGACATCGCGGACCGGCGCATTGGTGCGGTTGGCGCGGAAGTTGGTGAACGACAGCCGGATCGTCCAGATCAGCGGAAAGATGTTGATCGCGAGCAGGAGCACGATCGTCGGCGCGATGAACAGCCACGCGATCGCGCGGTCCGACAGGCCGCGGATGTGCCGGGCGAGGGCAGGCGGCGTGGACGCGGCGGCGCGGTCGATGATGGGCGGGCTCACGGTCTCGGATCCATGGCTCTGGTGAGGGCTCTGGCGGGGCGTGCGCGGCAGGCTGATGCCACGGCGCCGCAGGGCATTCGCAAGCGGCCCCGCACGGGCGGCCGCAGGATCACGGCACAGGTGCCGGACCGGATGATCGTCACCCGGCGCGTCTTCGGGCGGTCCCGGCCGGCCGGCGGGCGAAGCCCGGAACGCCGGGCGGCGGGCGGCGGGATGGGCGGGGTCTCGGCCGGACCTTGCCCGGACCGGATGCCTGTTTCCGTCCATACCGGCCCGGACCTTCGTGGGCCGGCATGGACGCGCCGGTTCGGCGGCCTCCGCCCGCGGCCGGGAGCCCGCGGGCGGAGGCCTGGACGGCGTCAGAGCTTGCCGTCGTCCTTGAACACCTTGATCCAGTCCTTGACCAGGGCGTCGAGGGCTTCCTTGGCGGTGCCCTTGTCGGCGACGACATATTCGTGGATGCGCTTCTGTTCGGCGAGCAGGAGCTGGGCATAGGACGGATCGGCCCAGAAGTCCTTGACCTCACCCATCGCCGTCAGGAAGTCGGCTGCAAAGGGCGCGGAGGCCTTGAAGTCCGGCGCGTTGAGCACGCCCTTGTGGCAGGTGTAACCGCCGAGCGCCCACCACTTCTTCTGCACGTCGAGCGAGGCGAACCACTTGATATACTGCAGCGCCTCGTTCTTGTTGGGCGAGTAGCTGACGACCGAGATGCCCTGGCCGCCGAGCTGCGAGGCGTGAACCTTCTCGCCCGGATTGACGAAGAAGCCGATCTTGGCTCCGCCGACCTTCTCGTCCTTGTAGAGGCCGGGGAAGAAGGCGAACCAGTTCATCTGCATCGCGACCTGGCCGGACTTGAAGGCGTCGAGGCCTTCCTGCATGTAGGCGTCCGTATAGCCCGGCGGCGTGCAGCACTTGTACAGCGCCTTGTAGAATTCGAGGCCCTTGACGGCGTCGGCGCTGTTGACGAAGCCTTCCATGCTGTAGGGCTTCTTCGGATCCTGGTACTGGAAGCCGAAGGTGTAGAGCGCGTTGGACACGCCCATCGTGATGCCTTCCGAGCCGCGCTCGGTGAAGATCGCGGCGCCGTAGACCTTCTTGCCGTCGATCTCGCGGCCCTGGAAGAATTCGGCGATTTGCTTCAGTTCGGTCTGCGTCTTCGGCGGGGCGAGATCGCGGTTGTGCTTCTTCTTGAATTCGGCCTGCAGCTCGGGCTTGGCGAACCAGTCCTTGCGGTAGGTCCAGCCGAGCGCGTCGCCCATGGCCGGCAGCGCCCAGTAGTTCGGCGTGCCCTTCGGCCATTCGGCATAGCCGGCGACCGTCGCCGGCATGAAGTCGTCGATCTTGATGCCTTCCTTGGCGAAGAAGTCGTTCAGCTTGACGTAGTGGCCGTTCTCGGCCGAACCGCCGATCCACTGGCTGTCGCCGATCAGCAGGTCGCACAGCTTGCCCTTCGAGTTCAGCTCGTTGAGCATGCGGTCGGCGAAATTGGGCCAGGGCACGAATTCGAACTTCATGCCGACGCCGGACTTGGCCGTGAAATCCTTGGACAGTTCGACCAACGCGTTGGCCGGGTCCCAGGCGGCCCAGCACAGCGTGATGGTCTTGCCCTGTGCGGCGGCCGGAGCGGCGGTGAGCGCCGTGGCGACGAGGGTCGTGGCCGCCGCGAGGCCGGCCGACGCCAGAATCTTCCTCATGCGATGTCCTCCCATGTTCGCGTGCCACCGCGCCCCGAAACGGCGAGATCAATCGCCGTCGAGCGAGGAAAAGCACCATCCCGTCGCGCCCAAACCCAAGTCGAGCGCGCGGAATCAGCCTGATTGTGCTGGAGGCGATGCGCCTCCTCCCGGATCGTCCCTCTGAAACGGGGACGTT
Organism: Prosthecodimorpha staleyi; assembly: GCF_018729455.1. Classification (NCBI taxonomy): domain Bacteria; kingdom Pseudomonadati; phylum Pseudomonadota; class Alphaproteobacteria; order Hyphomicrobiales; family Ancalomicrobiaceae; genus Prosthecodimorpha; species Prosthecodimorpha staleyi. The sequence continues at coordinate 96,242 of NZ_JAHHZF010000013.1, forward strand.
TAGTTTGCGTGTTTAGTGAAACTCAAATCACTAAACTTGGCAAGAGGGCGGAGGCCGCGTTCCGCCGATTATGCCAGAGGCACCCAGGTGCCGCCGGCCGACGCGCTTTTCACGGCCGCGGCGACGAAGCGGACACCGGCCAGCCCGTCGGCCACATCGGGGAAGACCACCGCCGGATCGACGGCGCCGCCGCTCTTTCGTGCGGCCAGCGCATCGGCGATCTCGCGGTAGATGTTGGCGAAGCCCTCGATATAGCCCTCCGGGTGGCCGAACGGCACGCGCGTCAGCCGGCCGGCCTCGGGGCTGGCGCCGTCGCCGCCGCGGGTGATGCGGCGCTTCGGCTCGCCGAGCGGCGTGAACCAGAGATAGTTCGGATCCTCCTGCGACCATTCCAGCCCGCCGCGGCTGCCATAGACGCGCAGGCGCAGGCCGTTCTCGTTGCCGGGCGCGACCTGGCTCGCCCAGAGCATGCCGCGCGCGCCGCCGCGGTAGCGGATGAGCACGCCGACATTGTCGTCGAGCCGCCGGCCGGGCACGAAGGTGGTCAGTTCGGCGAGGATCGCCTCCGCCTCCAGGCCGCTGACGAAGCGGGCGAGATCGTAGGCGTGGGTGCCGATGTCGCCGACGCAGCCGCCGGCGCCCGAGCGGGCCGGATCGGTGCGCCAGTCGGCCTGCTTCTGGCCGCCCTGCTCGATCGGCTCGGTCAGCCAGGCCTGCGGATATTCGACCTGCACCACCCGTATGTCGCCGATCGCGCCGGCCGCCACCATGGCGCGGGCCTGCCGGATCAGCGGATAGCCGGTATAATTGTAGGTGACGGCGAACAGCCGGCCGCTTGTCGCGACCAGATCGGCCAGTGCCTCGGCCTCCGCGACGGTCGCGGTCAGCGGCTTGTCGCAGATCACGTCGAAGCCGGCCTCCAGTGCCGCGCGGGCGACCGGATAGTGCATGTGGTTCGGCGTCACGATCGCGACCGCGTCGATGCGGTCGGCCCGGCCGGCCTCGGCGGCCAGCATGTCCTGGTAGGACGCATAGGCGCGGTCCTCGGCGATGCCGAGCTCCAGCGCCGAGGCGCGCGCCCGCACCGGATCGGACGACAGCGCGCCGGCGGCCAGGACCCAGCGGTCGTCGAGCCGGGCCGCCATGCGGTGGACCGCGCCGATGAAGGCGCCCTGTCCGCCGCCGACCATGCCGAGACGCAGCCGCCCGCCGACCGCGTCGCCACGACCTTCGATGCTCATGGGATGCTCCGTGGTTTGTGGCTCTGGATCAAGCGAGGCCGAGCAGGCGGCGGTTGGCCGCCTCGTCGATGCCGGCGGCGGCGAAATCGTCGAAGGCGCGCTCGGTGACGCGGATGATGTGGCCGGCGATGAACGGCGCGCCCTCCGCGGCGCCCTGCTCGGGATGCTTCAGGCAGCATTCCCATTCCAGCACCGCCCAGCCCGAATAGCCGTATTGGGCGAGCTTGGAGAAGATGCCGGAGAAGTCGACCTGGCCGTCGCCGAGCGAGCGGAAGCGGCCGGCGCGGTCGATCCAGGATTGGTAGCCGCCATAGACGCCGACCCGGCCGGACGGGTTGAACTCGGCATCCTTGACGTGGAAGGCGCGGATGCGCTCGTGGTAGATGTCGATGAAGGCGAGATAGTCGAGCTGCTGCAGCACGAAATGCGACGGATCGTAGTTGATCGCGCAGCGCGGATGGTTGCCGACCCGCTCCAGGAACATCTCGAAGGTCGCGCCGTCGTGGATGTCCTCGCCGGGATGGATCTCGTAGCAGACGTCGCAGCCGGCCGCGTCATAGGCGTCGAGGATCGGGCGCCAGCGCCGGGCCAGTTCGTCGAAGGCGGTCTCGACCAGGCCGGCGGGGCGCTGCGGCCAGGGATAGAGATAGGGCCAGGCGAGCGCGCCCGGGAAGGTGACATGCGAGGTCAGGCCGAGATGGGCGGAGGCGCGCGCGGCCTTCAGCATCTGGTCGACCGCCCATTCGGCGCGGGCCTTGGGATTGCCGCGCACCGCCGGGGCGGCGAAGCCGTCGAAGGCTTCGTCATAGGCCGGATGCACGGCGACCAGCTGACCCTGCAGATGGGTCGACAGTTCGGTGATCGCGACGCCGGATTCGGCGCAGATGCCCTTGACCTCGTCGCAATAGGTCTTCGAGGCGGCGGCCTTGTCGAGATCGAACAGGCGGGCGTCCCAGGTCGGGATCTGGATGCCCTCGTAGCCGTGGTCCGCGGCCCAGCGGACGATGGCGGGCAGGCTGTCGAACGGCGCCGCGTCGCCCGCGAACTGGGCGAGAAAGATCGCGGGCCCCTTGATGGAACCGAGCTTGGTCACGGAAATCCTCCCACGCGAGAGAGCCGTCTGATGCGGCTCTTGGGCGTTCCGGGGGGCTGCTCCAGCCGCCGGAGGCGGAGGATGCAGGCCGATCCCGAAACGGTCGCGGGACGAAGTCTGTCACGATTGGCAGCGGTGCCGCAACTCCCCGATGCGGATCCTCTGCGGGGTCGCGGCTCAGCGATCGGCGCGGAAGCGACCGGCAATACCGCGGCCGAAGCGGGCGAGCGCGGCATCGAGCGCGCGGCCCTGGTCGGGGCTCATGCGCACCAGGAAGATGTCGCGCATCACGAACATGACGAGCAGGGTCAGGCCCCAGGCGATGACCACGTCGGACAGGAAATGCGCCCCGAAGGCGATCCGGTTGAGCGAGATCGCCACGGTCCAGACCGCCGCCGTCACAACGATGGGCAGCCGCCAGCGCGCCGGCGCCAGGATCGCGAAGGCCATGAACAGAACCGCCGTGGAGGCCTCGCCGGAGACGAAGGAACAGTTGGCCGCGCATTGGTCGGCCGGAATCCAGGGCGGCGTGAACTGCGCCGTGCCCCCGTAGAGGTCGACATGGTTCGGCCGGGCACGGCCCCAATGCTGCTTGAGGATCAGGTTGACGACGACCAGCGGACCGGCGATCAGGCTGGCGCCGAGGAACAGCGGGCGCCGGACATCGACCCCGTCGACCCAGGCCGGCTTGGCGATCTTCAGCCCGATCGGCACCAAAGCGGCCAGCGCCAGCACCCAGGTCGCCAGGCGACCGGCCTCGCGCAGGACCAGCAGCCAGCCGGACTCTTCGGCTGCAAATCCACGACCCGTCTGGTAGAAAAGCGCCGTCATGCCGGTGTCGAGATCCGGCAAGGCATAGAGCAGGACGGAGACGACCAGAGTGGCCAGCAGCGTGATCAGGATCGACCTGCCCGCCCCCCACCGCGGTCCAGTCCTTTCCCGAGCCATCCTGCCGCCACCGTCTTCCACAACCGTCATGAGGCCTCCGCGTCGCGACGCGAGATCGGGGAGTTAGCGGCGCGTCCGCCACGGCTGGCAAGCCCGGCTTCGAACGCACCACCGGTGCCGACCGGAAGGCCGGTCCGGGACCCTATATGAGGAAGGCTGGCGACAGCCTGACGAATTTCACGAAGGCACCGTCCGAAACGGCCATGCGCAATCTCCTGCTGCTTCTGGCGGCCTCGACCGCGGTCCGTCTGCTGCTGGCCGCCCTGATCGATCCCGGCATCGACGAGGCCTATGCGCGCGCCGTCGCGCAGCGCCTGGACTGGTCCTATTTCGACCACCCGCCGCTGACCTTCTGGATCGTGCACGCGGTTCAGGCCGTCGCCGGACCGGCTGCGCCGGTCTGGCTGGTGCGCCTGCCCTTCGTGGCGGCTTTCACGGCGACCGGTGCGCTGATGTTCCGGCTGGCGGCGCGCCTGGGCGGCGAGCGCGCCGGGGTCGCGGCCGTCGCGGTGCTGACGCTCGCACCCTTCTTTCTGGTCTCGGCCGGCAGCTGGATCGTACCGGACGGGCCGATGTTGCTGTTCGTCGGCCTCGCCGCCCTGGTCATGGCGCGCATCCTGTTCGACGAGGCCGATCCCGGCCGCGCCGACCGGCTCTGGCTGCTGGCCGGTCTCGCCTTCGGGCTGGCGCTGCTCTCCAAGCTCCATGCCGGCCTGATCGGGATCGGGGCGCTGGTGTTTCTGCTGGGCTCGCCGCGCCACAGGGGCCTCCTCGCCACGCGCGGACCCTGGCTGGCCGGCGCCGTCGCCCTGCTGGTCTTCGCGCCGGTGCTCGGCTGGAACGCGGCGCATGACTGGGTCTCGTTCGGCTTCCAGGGCGGACGCGGCGTGCCGACGGGCTGGCATCCGGCTGCAGGCGTCCGGCTCCTCGGCGGGCAGGTGCTCTATCTGCTGCCCTGGACCTTCGCCGGCCTCGTCTGGGCGCTCTGGGGCGGGATCGCGCGGGCCGGCGCGGACACGCCGCAGCGCTATCTCGCCTCTCTGGCATGGCCCTGTATCGCTGTCATGACGCTCGTCCCGTTCCTGTCCGGCCAGGGCTTGCCGCATTGGGCGATGCCGGGCTGGTTCTTCGCCGTCCCGCTGTTCGGTGCCCGGATCGCGGCCGCCGCCCAGGCCGGATCGCCCTGGCCGCGCCGGGCCGGCGCGGCATCGGGCGGCCTCCTCGCCGTGGCGGCCGCCGTCGTGGTGGCGGCGCCCTTCCTGCAGACGCGTTTGCCGGCCGCCTGGCGCCCGGGCGTCGACCGGGCCTTCGCCGAGGCGCTCGCCTGGCGCGGCCTCGACCGGCTGCTCGAACGGGAGGGCCTGCTGCCTGCGAATGGATTCGCGGTCGCGACCAGTTGGCGGCAGGGCGGGCGGATCGCCGGCGGGCTGGCCGGGCGCGTCCCGGTCACGGTCTTCTCGCCGGACCCGCGCGGCTTCGCCTTCCTGGCGCCGGCCGACGCCCGGCTCGGCCGCGACGCCGTGGTGATCGGCACCGGGCCGGGCTTCGCCCGCGACCTCGCGCTGATGAACGGGCTGTTCGAACGGATCGGCCCGATCCGCGACCTGACCCTGGTCCTGCCGGGCGGGGCGGAACTGCCGGTCCGCGCGGCGCCGGCGACCCGGCTGCGCGTCCCCTATCCCTGGCCGTATGGACTGTCCGGCCGGATTGCCGCCGGCCATTCCGGACCGTAATCAGGCCCGCGGCCGAGTCCGGTCTTGATCGGCATCGCAACTCGTATGACAAGTCGCCAACCCGACCGCATGCCTCGGAGGAGAAACCGATGGGCCTCATTCACGAAGACCGCCTGTTTCCGGCGGACCCGACCACCCGCGCGATCGCGCGGCGGCTCTACGAGACCGTGAAGGATCTACCCATCGTCTCCCCGCACGGTCATACCGATCCGCGCTGGTTCGCCGAAAACGAGCCCTTTCCGGATCCGGCCCGGCTGTTCGTCATCCCGGACCATTATGTGACGCGGATGCTCTACAGCCAGGGCGTTCGGCTTCAGGAACTCGGCATCGCCACCCGCGACGGCAGCCCGACCGAGACCGATCCGCGGCGCATCTGGCGCCGCTTCGCCGAGAACTACCATCTGTTCCGCGGCACCCCCTCGCGCATGTGGCTCGACCATTCCTTCGCGACCCTGTTCGGGCTGGACACCCGGCTGAGCGCCGAAACGGCGGATCTCTACTACGACACCATCGCCGACCATCTCGCGCGCGACGACTACCGCCCGCGCGCCCTGTTCGAGCGCTTCAAGATCGAGGTCATCGCCACCACCGAGAGCCCGCTCGATCCGTTGCACTGGCATGGCATGATCCGCGCGTCGGGCTGGTCCGGCCAGGTGATCACGGCCTACCGGCCGGATCCGGTCTGCGATCCGGATTTTGCCGGCTTCCACGACAATGTCCGCCAACTGGGCGAATTGACCGGCTGCGACACCGGTTCCTGGTCGGGCTATCTGGAGGCGCATCGCCGGCGGCGCGCCTTCTTCAAGAGCTTCGGCGCGACCTCGACCGATCACGGCCATCCGACCGCGCGCACCGCCGACCTCGCGCGCGCCGATGCCGAGGCGCTGCATGCGCGGGTCATGGCGGGGGCGGTCTCGGCCCAGGATGCCGAACTCTACCGCGCGCAGTGCCTGACCGAGATGGCCGGGATGAGCCTCGAGGACGGTCTGGTCATGCAGATCCATCCGGGCTCGTGGCGCAACCACAACCCGCTGCTGTTCGATCGGTTCGGGCGCGACATGGGCGCCGACATTCCGAGCCGGACCGACTATGTCGGCGCGCTGAAGCCGCTGCTCGACCGCTACGGCAACGAGCCCGCGCTGACCGTGATCGTGTTCACGCTCGACGAGACCACCTATTCGCGCGAACTGGCCCCGCTCGCCGGACACTATCCGGCGCTTCGGATCGGCCCGGCCTGGTGGTTCTTCGACAGCCCCGAGGGCATGAAGCGCTACCGCGACCTGGTCACCGAGACGGCGGGTTTCTACAATACCGTCGGCTTCAACGATGACACCCGTGCCTTCACGTCGATCCCGGCCCGTCACGACGTGTCGCGCCGGGTCGATTGCGGCTATCTGGCCGGGCTGGTCGCCAGCCATCGCCTCGACGAGGACGAGGCCTTCGTGGTTGCCCGCGACCTCGCCTACGACCTGGCGCGCAAGGCCTACAAGCTCGACTGAGCCGGCGGGGCGGCGGCCGAAGCGCCGGCGCCGCCCCCGGCCTCGCCCCGAAGCGGCGGCCGTCCGGCGGTCCCCGGCGGGTCGGAATGGTCTTGAAGTCAGATACTTGACTTCCTATGCTCCGTCGCGGAACCACGGTTCGATCGCGCGAAGCCGTCATCCGATGTCGGGCGAAAGCCTGCGATCCCGTGTCCGCCCAGGAGCCGCGTCGTGCCGGAGCCGACCATCGCCATCCCCGATCCGGCAGACGATTCGGCGATGCCGCCGCCGGTCCCGGACATTGAGATCGCGGCCTTGGGACCGGCCGAGATCCGCAGCGCCGCGGAGGTCTTCAAGGGGCTCGGCCATGACGGACGGCTCGCCGCCCTGGCCTTTCTGGCCGACGGCGAGAAGTCGGTCGGCGACATCTGCGACCATCTGCATCTGAACCAGCCGGCGACGTCGCAGATCCTGGCGGCGCTCAGGGCTTCGCGGCTGGTCGCGTTCCGGCGCGAAGGCAAGAACGTGCTCTATCAACTCGCCGCCCCCGAACTCGCCGACCTGATCCGCATCGCCGGGCGCCTGAAGTTCTGACCGCGCCGCGGTGGCCCGAAGGCGCATCGCGGGTCCGGCCGGTCGGCATCCCGAGGCGCCGCGCTCAGACGCGGCGCGCGGCGATGACGCGTTCGGTGACGAAGACGGCGACCCCCACCACCGCGACGGTACCGGCCAGCGCCCAGGCGGTCCGCGCCGCCCCGGCGCCGACGACGATGCCGATGACGGCCGCCGCGGTCATCTGCAGGAGGCCGATCAGCGAGGAGGCCGCGCCGGCCCGCTCCGGGAAGGGCATCAGCGCCGAGGCCTGGGTCAGCGGGAAGGCGATGCCGACGCCGATCATGTAGACCATCATCGGGGCGACGATCTCCAGGACATGGCCCGGACCGAAGGCGACGCCGGCCGCCATGGCCAGACCGCCCGTGCCCATGGCGGCGGCGCCGAAACCGATCGCGCGCGCCATGCCGGCGAGGCGGACCAGGAAGCGGCCGGTCACGGTGCCGAGCATATAGGCGAGCGCGCAGGCGCCGAAGGCGAGGCCATAGGCGATCTCGCCCAGCCCGTAGAGCCCCTGCAGGACGAAGGACGAGCCGGAAATGAAGGCGAACAGGCCGCCATAGGTCCCCGCGCACAGCAGCACATGCAGGCGGAAATGGTCCGAGCGCAGCAGGGCGCCGAAGTCCGTCAGGATCGCGACGACCGAGAGCGGCGAGTCCAGGCGCTGCCGGACGGTCTCCGGCAGGCGCATGACGACGAACCACAGCGCCGTCCCGGCCAGTGCCAAGGCGCCGAGGAAGTTGGCGCGCCAGCCGAGCGTCACCTCGAGACCGGCGCCGACGACCGGCGCGACCGCCGGCACGAAGGCCATGATGGTCCCCATCCGCGACAGTTCCTGGCCGGCCCGGTCGCCGGAATAGAGGTCGCGCACGATCGCCCGCGCGATCACGATCGGCCCGCAGGCACCCAGGGCCTGAATGAAACGGGCGGCGATCAGGGTCTCGATCGACCAGGCGAAGGCGCACAGCGCCGAGGCCAGGGCGTAGAGGCTAAGGCTTGCGACGAGCACCGGCTTGCGGCCGAGCCGGTCGGAGACCGGCCCGTACAGCACCTGCCCGATGGCGAAGCCGAACATGAAGCCCGACAGGGTCAGTTGGACCGCGGGGCTATCGGCCTGCAGGGCGCGACCGATCGCCGGCAGCGACGGGAGATACATGTCGGTCGACATGGGGCCGAGCGCGATGAGCAGCGCCAGGACCAGCGTCATGCCGAGGGTGTTGGGTTTCAGCACGGAAGATCACGCCCAGTTGGAGACGGGCGCGACCATCCTTCGGCAGCCTGCCGGACGCAAGGCCGAGCCGCTATGCGCAAGCTGCGGGGATCGGGTCCGGCCGATGCCGGCCGGTCCGCTGCGGCCGGTCCGTTACGGCCTGTCCGGTCAGGCGTCCTTGATCTTCGGTGCCCGGGTGGCGAACTGCTCGTCCTGCGGCAGCGACGGGATCGAGCCATGCTCGTTGGCGTGGCGGACCAGGCGGCCGATCAGCTTCAGCCCGAGCGGCGCCAGGGCACGCTCCCACAATTCGCGGGCGGTCTCGCCCTTGCGGACGAAGCACCAGTCCTGCATGGCGATCGCGCCGGCATCCATCTTGTCGGCAAGATGGTAGATGGTGCCGCCGGCGATCGCGTCGCCCTCCTTGACGGTCCATTCGACCGCCGCGATGCCGCGATGGCGCGGCAGCAGGGAGGGATGGTAGCCGACGCCGCCGAGCGGCGCCTTGGCGACCGCCTCGGCGGTGACGCGCGCATGGCTGTGCGCGGTCACGATCAGGTCGGTGCCGTCCGGGATCTCGCCCGCCGGCACGACCTTCGGGTCGGCCTGGACCGTGACCGGGATGCCCTTCTGTTCGGCCGCGGATTTCAGCCGGTCATCCGCCGTCGGCACCACAACGCCGATGACGTTGCCGCCCTCGGCCAGGATCGCATCGAGAGCCGCCGAGCCGAAATAGCGGGAGCCGACCACCGTGATCTTCATGTTTCCTCCCCGGATTGCCGTGCCGGACCGTGATCTGGCATTCGTTGTGCCAGCTTTGCGCCGCGATCGGAACCGTCCAAGGTCCTGGTGCGGCGGCCGGTCGCAACCCGCATCCTAGAGCATTTCGGGCGCGGACGAAATCGCGCAGGCGAAAAGGAAATGCACCAGAGTCAAGGGCTTGAGGGGGCCGCGGCGCGCCTCGTCCGGGCCCGTCGCGCCTGGACCGGCGCATCCCGCACCACCCGCCGGCCGCCGGGCGGGGCCTGGCCCCAAGCCGAACGGCCCGGCGGGGTGCGCCGGGCCGTCCGATTCGGTGCCGCGAGGCGGCTGTGCTTTCGGTTACTGCGGATTGACGGGCGTCTTCGGGGCCACCGGGCCGGAGCCGGTCGCCCCCGTGGTCGCGCTGCTGCCGGCGTTGCGCTTGTCGACTTTCTTGAATTCCGGAGCCGCCTTGAGGGCCTCCTTGGTGGTCGACATGGCGACCCGCGAGACCTGCGCGTTGTCCGGATCGCGGGTCACCTGCACCGCGTCGTAGGGGACCGCGACATTCTTCTCGCCCATGCCGAGGAAGCCGCCGACGCCGATCACCACCGCCTGGGCCCGGCCGTCCCGGTCCAGAATCACGTCGTCGATCTCGCCGATCGTCTCGTTCGCCGAACCGCGCACCGTGGCGCCGATCAGGCCCGAGGCGAGCATCTGGTCGGGCATCTGCTGCTGCACGAAGGTGATGCTGGTCCGGCCGGTCGTGGTGGTGGTGGTGGTCGTCGTCGCGCCGGTGGTGGTCGTGCCGACCGGCGGATTCACGACGCCGGGCGTCGAGGTGCCGATCGGCGGGGTGATGGTGCCGGGGGTCTTGGTATCGCTCTGGGCCATGGCGCCGGTGAACGGAACAGCCACCAGGGCGGAGATCATCAGGGCACGCTTCATCATGGGTTTTCTTCCTTCTATAGGGACGGCGCAATTCGCGCTCTTGGTATCAACGGTCGAACACTGAATTTGGTTCCGGGCAATACAGAAAAGGCGTGGTCTTATTGCTTAGCTCAAGTGTGCCGATGATCCGGGCATCCGTTCTGCCGGACGAAAAATACGGCCGACCGCTGGGGAGCGATCGGCCGCCAAGGTCAGGAAGGGGAACGTCTCTGCGTCCGGACGTCCGCCAAAGCCTGACGTCCGACGGGACAACGCATGACGGCGCGGCGGGTTCCGCGGCGGACCGAAAAATTCCGACGCCGCCCGAATGCGGGCCGGGCCGCCCGCAATGGCGAAGCCGGAGCCGCCCAAGGGGGCGCTCCGGCTCGTCGTCCCGGCATCCGGCCGGCAGCGGATCAGTAGCAGAAGGTCTTGTTCTTCCAGACCGGGCCCCAGGGGGTGTGAACCAGCTTCGGCTTCACCACGCAGCCGCCGCCATAGTAGCCGCCGTAATACGGGCCGCCATAGTAGGGGCCGCCGTAGAAGTGGCCGCCGTGATGGCCGTGGACCTTGATCACCACCTTGGCTTCGGCCGCGGAGGTGGCGGCGACGGTGCCGGTGGCGAGGGCGGCGGTGGCGGCCAGGGCCATCATGGTCTTGCGCATGATCATGTCGGTGTCTCTCTCTCTTTCGGGTCGGACCGTCGATCGATCCGTCATGAGGAGAGGATGCAGCCGCGGCGCTGAACCCGTTCTGAGGGCGCCGTTCAGCAAACTTGCAGGATTCGAGATGTCGGCCGCGACCGCACCCCGTAGGCGGCCGTCTACGGCTGCAGGTCGACGCCGTCGAAGGGGTAGCGGCCGAGCGGGTCCATGCGGAAACCGGTCACCTCCTTGCGGGTCGCCATGTAGACGACCGAATGGGCGATCGGCACCCAGGGCGCGTCGGCCTTGGCGATGATCTGCGCCTCGCGGTAGTAGCGCTCGCGCTCGGTCTGGATCGCGGTCTCCTTGGCGCGGGTGATCAGCTGGTCGAAATCGGCGTTGCACCACTTGGCAACGTTGTTGCCGCCGGCGCGCGCGGCCGTGCAGCCCAGCATGGTGTCGAGGAAATTGTCCGGGTCGCCGTTGTCGCCGGTCCAGCCGAACAGGGCCATCGGCGCCTCGCCGGCCTGCAAGCGGGCGCGGTAGGAGCTCCATTCGTCGGTGACCAGCTTCAGCCGGACGCCGACCTTGGCGAGATCGGCCTGGATCAGCTCGGCGATGCGCTTGCCGTTCGGATTGTAGGGGCGGCTGACCGGCATGTACCAGAGCTCGGTCTCGAAGCCCTGCGCCAGCCCCGCCTCGGCGAGCAGCTTGCGGGCGGCGGCCGGGTCGTAGGGATAGTCCTTCACGTCGTCGTTGTAGGACCACAGCGTCGGCGGAATCGGGTTCTTGGCCGGCGTGCCGGCGCCGCCATAGACGGCGGCCACGATGGTCTGCTTGTCGATCGCCATGTTGACGGCGCGCCGGACGCGCAGGTCGTCGAACGGCGCGCGCGTGACGTTGAGCGACATGTAGCCGATGTTCAGCCCCTCCAGCCGCAGCAGCCGCAGGGCCGGATCGGTTTCGATGCGCCGGATGTCGGCCGGGTTCGGGAAGGCCATGACGTGGCATTCGCCGGCCTTCAGCTTGGTCAGCCGCACCGCCGGATTGGGCGTGATGGAGAAGACCAGCGTGTCGAGCGGCATGCGCCCGCCCCAATAGTCCGGGAATACGCGATAGCGGATCGCGACATCCTTCTGGTAGGAGACGAACGAGAACGGTCCGGTGCCGATCGGCTCCAGATCGAGCTGTTCGGGATGGCCCTGGCGGAGCAGCAGGTCGGCATATTCGGCCGAATGGACGACATTGAACGACATCGCCAGATTGGCCAGGAACGGCGCGTTCGGCCGCTTCAGTCGGATGACCACGGTCCGCTCGTCGCGCTTCTCGATGGCATCGAGAAGCTCTGGCATGGCCAGATCCTTGAAGTAGTCGTAATTGCCGCCCGAGATCTTGTGGTAGGGGTGGTCCGCCTTCCACTGCCGCATCAGCGAGAAGACCACATCGTCGGCATTCATGGTCCGCGACGGGGTGAAGACGGCGTTGGAATGGAACTTCACGCCCTCGCGCAGCCGGAAGGTATAGACCCGGCCGTCCTCTGAGATGGTCCAGGACTCGGCGAGGCCCGGCAGGATGCGGGTGCCGCCCGGCTCGAACTCGACCAGCGAGTTGAACATCGGCTTGCCGGCCGTCACCCCGGTCGTGGTGGTGACGAGCTGCGGGTTCAGCGCCTCCGGATTGCCCTCCGAGCAATAGACCAGCGTCTTGGCGGCGGCGGGCAGCGGCGCGGCCACCAGCGCGGCGGCCAGGAAGAGGGCGCGTGGCTTGCGGATGGGGATCATCGAAGGGCCTCCGGAGCCGGGTGGTCCATCCAATCGGACATTTGCGTTCCGCGAATGTCCGATTGGATGGACCACGGAGTCAAAGAGTGAGTGGTTCGGATTCCCGAGACGGATGGGTGCCATCCGTTTCGATCGAACCACCGGGGAACGGGACGGTTCATGCGGATTGGCGCAGCGCCTCGGGGCCGCCGAGCGTCGCCGGGATGTCGATGACGAAGCGGGTGCCCTCGCCGGGCTTGGAGAAGATCTGGATCTGCCCCTGCAGCGTGACCGTGACGATGTTGTGGACGATATGCAGGCCGAGGCCGGTGCGGCCGCGGTCGCGGCCGGTCGTGTAGAAGGGGTCGAACACCTTCGGCAGATGCTCGGCGGCGATGCCGCTGCCGTCGTCGGAGAACTCGATGCGCACCCAGCCGGGCTTCGGATCGGTGACCACGATCGACAGCACGCCCGAGCGGCCGTCCCGGAAGGCGTGATCGCGCGCATTGGTGATCAGGTTGGTGACGACCTGGGCGAGGCTGCCCGGATAGCTGTCGAGCACCAGCCCGTCCGGACAGTCGATCCGGATCTGGTGGCCGGACTTGCGCAGCACCGGTGACAGGCTGGTCAGCACCTCCTTCAGCCATTCCTGCATCTCGAACGACCGCCGTTCGCCGCTCGCCTGGTCGGCGGCGACCTGCTTGAAGCTGTGCACCAGTTCGGCCGCCCGGTAGAGATTGGCGAACAGCAGGCGCGAGCCCTCGGTCAGACGCTCGACCGCCCGGGTCAGGTCGGAGCGCAGCAGGCGCCCGGTCTCCGCTCCCTCCTTCAGCCGCTTGACCTCGCCGTCGAGCGCCGTCGACGTGGTCAGCGCGATGCCGACCGGCGTGTTGATCTCATGCGCCACGCCGGCGACCAGCTGGCCGAGCGAGGCCAGCTTCTCGGCCTGGATCAGGTTGGTCTGGGTCTCCTTCAGCTCCGCCAGCGCCGCGTCGGCGCGCTCCTTGGCGCCGATCAGGTCGCGCTCGCGCCGGCCGAGTTCGGCGACGAAGAAATTTGCCGCCCGCGCCATGGCGCCGAGCTCGTCGTTGCGGTCCGCGCCGGTGACCCGGCCGCGCGAGGGATCGGCGGCGAGCGCGCGCATGTCGTCGCGCAGCCGCATCAGCGGGCCGGTGATCGACAGCGCCACGATCCAGGCCGTGATCGAGCCGAGCAGCAGGCCGAGCCCGGTGCCGATCAGCAGCATGGTGCGGACGAAGCCGTCGATGCGCTCGGCATTGGCGGCGAATCGCTCGTTGAGCGTGTCGGCATGGCGGGTCATGTCGGCGGCGGTCGCGTCCATCCGCGCCAGGATGCGGTTCTGCTCCTGCAGCCCGTCGCGGGTGGTGGTCAGGCGCTGGCGCCATTGATCGATGGAATCGATCATCTCGGTCTGGATCAGCGGCGAGATCGGCAGGCTCGACACCGTGGTGCCGAGGCTCGCGCTCTCCGCCAGGATCGCCGCCACGGTCTCGACATCGCGCGCCGCCAGCGCGTCGACGGTGCGCCGGCCGAGCTTCAGGGTCTGGATCGCGATGGTCTGCGTCGCCTGCTCGGTTTCGGAGGCCTGCACCGAATAGGTCAGGAGCTGGGTGATCTCCTCGTGCAGCGAGCGCTGGTCGGTGGCGTTGACCTTGATCAGCCGCTCGATCCAGTCGGTCAGCGCGCCGGCGTCGCTGCCGCCGGTCGCCGCGGCCGGGATCATGGCGCGCAGTTCGTCCGCCTCGTCGACCTTGTCGGAGGTGCGCAGCAGCGTCTCGACATCCTCTGCCGCCGCACTCGCCCGCGCGATGCCGGTCGGTGTCGGACCGCCCGCATGGGCCTCGAGCCGGATCGCCAGGATGGCGGCACGCAGTTCCTGAGCCTTGTCGACGATGTCGCGCGCGATGCGCAGGCGCCGGTCGCCTTCGGTGATCGAGGTGACGATGTCGGCATTCGAGGCATGCTGGCGGGCGCGCGCGGTGTCGGTCAGCGCGATCAGCGCGGCGGCGCGGGCATTCATTTCCTGCACGAGATGATCGTTGCGCCGGGTGACCAGGCTCAACTCCTCCATCTCGCGGCTGTAGAGTTCGAGCGCCCGGCGCACCTCGACCACCACCGGCAGGAACTCGCCCTGCGAGGGGCCTTTCAGGTCTTCCAGGCGCGCCCGTGCGCGGCCGGCGAAGTCGACGAAACGTTCCGCGCCGCGCGTGCGGTCCTGCGGCTGCACGCGGATGAAGTCGTCGCGCGCGATCGAAACGGCGGCGAGGTCGCGCGTCGCCGCGCTGGCCAGCACGGCACCGCGCCGCGCCTGCTCCGCCTCGTCGAGCAGGAGCCAGGCGACCAGCGCGATCGCGGCCGCGATCGTAATCGGGATGCCGCCGACCAGGGCGACCTTGTAGCGTATCCGCATCTGCCGAAGCCATTCCGTTCCGACATGCGTCGGAGCCGCTCTTGCCTGATCCGCACCGACCCATGCGGTTCTTAGCAGGTCGTCGGCGCGGAGGCGATGGTTGCGCACCCGCCCGGGCGGAACCCCCCGGGCGCCGGGCCGGTCGAGCCGGCTTCCGCCGCGCGCGGATGGAGCTATGCTGGCGGCCCGGGGAGGCTGTCCATGTCGGCGAGGCGGCAGACACGCGAAAGGCTGGTCCATGCGGCCGCCGACCAGTTCTGGGCGGTGGGCTACGAGACCGCGACGCTCGCCGCCATCGCGGCGGCGGCAGGCGTGCCGCCCGGCAACGTCTTCTATCACTTCCCGACCAAGGCCGATCTCGCCCGCGCGGTGACGGCGCTGTTCGTGGCCGAGGTCGCCGGGACCCTGGCCGAGATCGACCGGCGCGGCGGCGATCCGGCCCGACGCATCGCCGCCTTCTTCGACCTCATCGCCGATACGGTCGTCTCGCGGGTGGCGCGCGGCTGTCCGATCGCCCGGGCGACGCGGGACTTTCCGGCCGATGCCGAGAGCGGCGGGCCCGCGCAGGTGTTTCGCATCATGATCGGCTGGCTCGCGGCGCGCCTCGCCGAGGCCGGGCGGACCGATGCCGAGGCGGCCGCGCGCTCGGCGCTGGCGCGCTGGCAGGGGGCCATCGTGCTGGCGGCAGGGCTCGGCGACGGGGCCATCCTGGCGACCGAGATCGCCGCCCTGCGCGCGGAATTCGGCGCGCCGGCCGCAGCGCCGGCGGTCATCACATCGATTTGAGGCGGATCCGCCGTCTCGATGGCGGATGTCAGCTTTCTGTAATCTTGAAATGGCCAGACCGCACGCCACATTGACGCCTACAGGCGGTCGCCCGTTGTTCGGTCGTGTCCCCCGTCGCACCGAGGGCGATCCGCCGCGATCGGTGTTCCCTCCCGATCGGCGCGTCCGCAAGGCCGCGCGAGCGCTCCGTCTCCCCCCGGGACGGAGCGCTTTCCTTATCCGCCGAAGGGGCTCTGCGGCGGGGCCGGGGGCGGTGGCCGCGGGGCGGCCGGCGGACGGGGATCCGGCACCGGGTCCGGTCGGCGAGATACCGGTGCATGCGCGCGGCTTCCCGCTCGGCCGGCGATTCCCTCAGGCTGCGGGATGGTTTAGGGTCCGGGCAAATCCTGATGCTTGCGGCCGCCTGCGGCCGTCAGCCCCGTGGCGCCGATCCGAGATCCTGCATGGCCCGTTCCTTCACACTCGCCACCTGGAACATCAATTCCGTCCGCATCCGCACCGACCTGGTCGAAAGGCTGGCGGCGGAGCGTGCGCCGGACGTGCTCTGCCTGCAGGAGATCAAGTGCCCGGAGGCGAATTTCCCGTCATCGGTCTTCCGCAAGCTCGGCTATGTCCATCAGGCGATCAACGGCCAGAAGGGCTATCACGGCGTCGCCGTGCTCTCGCGGCTGCCCTTCGCGGCGATCGACCGGCGCGGCTTCTGCGACAAGGGCGACGCGCGCCACATCGCGGTGACCGTCGACGACGGCGGCGACGGGGTCGAGATCCACAATCTCTATGTCCCGGCCGGCGGCGACGAACCGGACGCGACCCTCAACGAGAAGTTCGCCCACAAGCTCCAGTTCCTCGACGAGATGGCCGCATGGATCGGCAAGGCGCCGGCCGGTCGCGCCTCGATCGTGGTCGGCGATCTCAACATCGCGCCGCTCGAGCACGATGTCTGGTCGCACAAGCAGCTTCTCGGCGTGGTCAGCCACACCCCGGTCGAGACCGCCGCCCTGGAGGCGATCCGCACCGGCGGCGGCTGGGTCGACGCCATGCGCAGCCACATCCCCGTGCCGCAGAAGCTCTACACGTGGTGGAGCTACCGCTCGGCCGACTGGTCCGCCGCCGACAAGGGCCGCCGCCTGGACCATGTCTGGGCCTGCCCGGCCGTCGCCCCGCGCGTCGCCGCGATCGAGGTCTTGCGCGCGGCGCGCGGCTGGGATCGTCCGTCCGACCATGTCCCGGTGATCGCCCGCATCGAACGGTGAGGGCGCCGGTCGCGCGGCGTCGATTTTCTGTCAATCGAGGAATGGTATGAGACGCCACGGGGGCGCGATGGTGAAGGCTCCATCGCGGGAGGATCGTCGATGGACTACAAGGCCCTCAGCCGGAGCGTCGCCCACGCGCTGCGCCACGAGCCCTGGCTCTACGAGCTGGAACTGGACGCGGCCGGCGCGGTCGCGGTTGCGGACCTGATCGCGGCCCTGAAGCGCGAGCGGCCGGACTGGCGCGATCTCGGCCCCGGCGATCTCGACACCATGCTGGCGACGGCGTCCAAGACCCGCTTCGCGATCGAGCACGGACGCATCCGCGCCATCTACGGCCATTCGCTGCCGCAGCGGCTGGAGCGGGTCGCCCTGGCGCCGCCGGCGATCCTGTTCCACGGCACCTCGCCCGAGGCGGCGGCGGCGATCCGCGCCGACGGTCTCCGGCCGATGGGCCGCCAGTATGTCCATCTCTCGACCGACCGGGCGACCGCCGTCGAGGTCGGCCGGCGCAAGGCCGACGCGCCCGTGATCCTGACCGTCGCCGCCGGCGAGGCCGCGGCCGCCGGCCATCCCTTCTATGCCGGCCACGACAAGGTCTGGCTCGCCGACCACGTCCCGCCGCAATTCATCGCCTGATCACCGCCCGCGCGGCATCACCGCCAAGCGCGTCATCCCCTGACCGCCAGCACGGCGCCGGGGGCCAAGCGGGCGAGCAGGCGGCGCATGGCCGGCAGGGCAACGGCGACGCAGCCGGCCGTCGGGGCGGGGTCCGGGCGGGTCAGGTGGAAGAAGATCGCGCTGCCGCGCATCTGGCTGCGGCGGGTCACGTTCCAATCGAGCACCACGACAACGTCATAGACATGATCGTCGCGCCACAGCGCCTCGTGCGACGGGGCGAAGGGCAGCCGGACCGGGCGGTTGTAGCGGCCGTCGCCGGGCGCGTCGCACCAGCCGTCGTCGCGGCGCAGTGCGCGGACCGGCAGGCGCGTCGCCGGGCGCGCGATGCGGTCGGCGCGGTACAGCACGGCGAGCACCCGCATGGCGGCGACCGGGGTGGCGCCGTCGCCCTCGCGCTTGAAGCGGGTGATGCCGGTGCGTCCGAGCCGGCACGGCACGGCGAGCGCGCCGAGCCGGATCAGGCCCTCGGTCGGGCAGCCGGGCCGGACCTGGACGATGAGGCGGGCGGGAGACGAGGGATCGGCGGAGCGGCGGCGCTGCGGCATGGACGGAGGGGACCGGGTTCGAAAGGCGAGGGGGCGAACGGCCCGGGCCTGCGGCGACGGGCTGGGGCGGCCGGCCCGCGACGGCGCGGCGATCCGCCCCGACGGACGAGGCGCCAGGATGAACGAAGCCTGAGAATGACGGGCCGTCCGCGCCCCGGCAAGGCCCGGCGATCCGGCGGCCATTCACCTCACGCCGGTCTCGCGCAGGCGTGAGCGCGGTCGGAATCATGGCGGAACGGCGTGCCTTGAACTCGACACCGAACGATGGTTTTTTGTCACCCCCACCGTCTGGCCGAATTCTTCGCGCCGGACCCTCTGTCGATTCCGCGTACGAGGATAGCTGTCCATGGCGGCGCGCAAGATTCTCATCTGCGACGACGATACCGATCTTCGCGAAGGTCTCGTCGAGCAGTTGTCTCTCTACGAGGAATTCGAGACGCAGCAAGCCGATACGGCCGCCAAGGGCGTGCAGCTGGCGCGCACCGAACATGTCGATCTCTTGATCATGGATGTCGGCCTGCCGGACATGGACGGGCGCGAGGCCGTCCGGCTTCTGCGCAAGAACGGCTTCAAGGCGCCGATCATCATGCTGACCGGGCACGACACCGATTCGGACACGGTGCTCGGCCTGGAGGCCGGCGCCAACGACTATGTCGCCAAGCCGTTCAAGTTCGCCGTGCTGCTCGCGCGCCTGCGCGCCCATATGCGCCAGCACGAGCAGACCGAGGACGCGACCTTCACGATCGGCCGCTATACCTTCCGCCCCGCCGCCAAGCTGCTGCTCGACGAACGCGGGTCCAAGGTCCGGTTGACCGAGAAGGAGACCGCGATCCTCAAATATCTCTATCGCACCGGCGAACGTTCGGTGTCGCGCGACGTGCTGCTGCACGAGGTCTGGGGCTACAATTCCGGCGTCACCACCCACACGCTGGAAACCCACATCTACCGGCTGCGCCAGAAGATCGAGCGCGATCCGTCCAATGCCGAACTGCTGGTGACGGAATCCGGGGGTTACAAGCTCGTCCCGTGAATTTCGCCCCCGCCCGGGCGCTTTTTCGATTATACCCACACGGCCCCGCCGGGAGGCTTCGGCGGCGCATGGCGCCATGATTCGGCGCGACCGGGCCGGACGGACGTGTGACGGGGTGAGAAGCCGCACGGAATGACACTCGAGCGAGACATCGAAGTCCTGCGGCGCGTGCCCCTGTTCGCCGACCTCCCGTCGGAGCCCTTGAAGTTGCTCGCCTTCAGCGCCGAGGCCCGCTATCTCGGCGACCGCACCACCCTGTTTCTGCAAGGCGACCGCGCCGACAGCAGCTTCGTCGTGGTGTCCGGACGGATCGACCTCAAGCGCGGCACCCGGCTGGTCGCCTCGGCACCGCCCGGCGCCCTGATCGGCGAGGTCGCCCTGGTGATCGAGGCGGAGCGGCCGGCCAGCGCGATCGCCGCGGGGCCGAGCACGGTCATCGAGATCCGCCGTCAGACCTTTCGCCGCGTGCTCGAAGAGTATCCGGAGGTCGTGCGCGCCCTGCAGCATCGTCTTGCGGCCCGGCTGGCCGCGCTCGGCCCGGATCTCGCCGCCGCTGCCGATGCGCGCGGTCGCCGCGACGGCTGATCCCGACCGCCCGGGTTGCCGCATCGGGACCCGTGAAAGCCGCGCGACTGTCGCGCCTGCGACGCCGGCTTGAGACATTCGCGGATCGCATGCCGGCGATCGTTCATCGTTGCCGTCGTTCTGGAAAAGCTACGGTCCGATGCCGTCCGGCCGGCGGCGACCAGGCCGGGCGCGCGCTGCAAAAACAAAGCCGGTGAACCCTGATGGGAACACCGGCTCTGGTCGTCGATGGCTTGAGCGGATCGCGATCCGTCGGTTCGGGCCGGCCTCTACAGGATGCAGATGCCGGCTTCGGACCGTCAGCGGCCGTCGGTGCCGATGCTGCGGACGAGGTCGCCGAAGCTGCCGCCGCGGCCCTGACGGCCCTCGGGGCGCGGCCGGGACTCGGTGCGCGGGCGGTTCTCGCTGCGCGGCGCAGGACCGGCCGGCTTGCGCGCGTCGCGGCCTTCGCCGTGACGCACGGGTTCGCCGGACCGGCGATCGGCCTCGGCCCGGGGCGGACGGGCGTCACGCGCCGGACGCGCATCGCGCGTCATCTCGCCGGCGGCTGCGGAGCGGGTCCGCGGTTTGTCCGTGCGAACGGGCGCCTGCTCGTCCCGGCGTCCCTCGCCACGGCCGTGGCCGCCGCGCGACGGTTCGCCGCGACCGGGACCCTGGCGGCCGCGTCCGCCGTTGCGGCGGGCGTCGCCCTGCGGTTCGGTCCGCTGCACCGGCGGAAGCGGCGCGGCGGGGGCCGCATAGACGATCTCGTCCGGTTCGTCGCGCCGCGGCACCTTGCGGCGCATCAGCTTCTCGATGTCGGCGAGGAATTCGGTCTCCTCCGACGTGCAGAAGGCGATCGCCCGGCCCGTGGCGCCGGCCCGGCCGGTGCGGCCGATGCGGTGCACGTAGCTTTCGGCGATGTTCGGCAGGTCGTAGTTGACGACCAGCCCGACGCCGTCCACGTCGATGCCGCGGGCGGCGATGTCGGTCGCGATCAGCACCGGCGTGGAGCCGTCGCGGAAGGCGGCGAGCGCCCGCTCGCGCTGCGGCTGGCTCTTGTTGCCGTGGATCGCCGCCGACGCGATGCCGGCCCGCTCCAGCAGTCGGACGACCTTGTCGGCGCCGTGCTTGGTGCGGGTGAAGACGATCGCGCGGTCGTTGAGATTGCTCAGCACATGCGCGAGCAGCGCCGGCTTGCGCTCGCCGCGCGTCATGATCACCGCCTGGTCGACTGTCTCGGCCGCCGTGGCGACCGGGGCGACGGCGACTTCGACCGGATCGTGCAGGAAGCGGGCCGCCAGTTCGCGGATCGGCTTCGGCATGGTGGCCGAGAAGAACAGGCTCTGGCGCTTGGCCGGGACCAGCGAGGCGATCCGGCGCAGGGCGTGGATGAAGCCGAGATCGAGCATCCGGTCGGCTTCGTCGAGGACCAGAACCTCGACCGTGCCGAGCTTCAGGTCACCGCCGTCGACGAGGTCGAGCAGGCGGCCCGGGGTGGCGACCAGGATGTCGAGGCCGCCGGACAGGGCCCGGCGCTGGCGGCCGATCGGCACGCCGCCGAAGGCGGTCGCCGAGGTGATCTTGAGGAAGCGGCCATAGGCCCGGATGCTCTCCTCGATCTGCGAGGCGAGTTCGCGCGTCGGCGCCAGGATGAGCACCCGGATGGTGCGCGGAACCGGTGCCTTGGGGGTGGCGGCGAGCCGCTGCAGGATCGGCAGCGAGAAGGCGGCCGTCTTGCCGGTGCCGGTCTGGGCGGCGCCGACAACGTCGCGGCCTTCGAGCACGCGCGGGATGGCCTGGGCCTGGATCGGAGTCGGGGTGTCATAGCCTTCGGCGGCGAGCGCCTTGAGAAGCGGCGCGGCCAGGCCGAGAGCAGAGAATTGGGTCAAGCGGACATGACTTTCTTGGGGTCCAGCTTCAAGCCGGACGGGTGACGGGGACGGGTCCGCGTCGGTCGGCTCCGCACGAGTCGGGAGCCCCGGGGACCGGGCGCCGGCGGGAATGTCCCGGGGGCGGCACCCTTCCATCCACGTGAACGTCTTTCGTGTTCTTCACATGAATGGAGCGATGAAAAAAACGCGACGGCAAGTTTGCCGCAAGCGGGGCAGGGCGGCCGAACCGGCCGGCAAAGTCCACTTGCTGAGGCAGCGCCTCCGATCCGGATGGTGCAGGGCGGCGTGGCTTGGGGGCAAATGCACCCGGCTCAGGCCTGCACGCGGAGGAGGCGACCCGTGCGCCGTATCCTGAAGGAGGATCGGCCGTCGCGGCCCGGTGGCAGCCAGTCCCCGTGGGGTCCGTCCCCGTTTCGGGGATATGCTGCACCGAACCAAGCGGCGCGCGAGAGGCCCGCGCGCCGAACCGTCTCACCGGAGAGCGGCGGTCAGGCTGGCGCGGATGATGTCATCCGTCCGAATCCTGGCACCGAAAACCGGCTTTGAGTGGCTCTTGTCAGGCCGACTGCTTGACGACCAGATTGCCGGCAGAGGACTTGCCGGTGCGGCGATCGGTGAGCACCTCGTAGGAGATCGGCTGACCTTCCGCGAGCTCATAGATGCCGGCGCGCTCGACAGCGCTGATATGGACGAAAACGTCCTTGCCGCCGTCGTCGGGCTGGATGAATCCATAGCCCTTCTGCGCGTTGAACCACTTCACTTTTCCGGTCGCCATTGGACCATTCCTTCTAGACATAAGATCGACGCCCACACGGACGCTCGTGCCCGCGCGGTGCGCAACAACCGAGATTTTTGGAAGGCGTGACGTCCGAGACGCTCAACGCGTCGAGGGCCAATACCGGGCCGCAATCTGATTGCACTCGACAGATAGGCCCGAACGAAAGCGAAGTCAAGATTTATCCGCCGGCATTCTGCGAAACGTCAGTCTCACTGACGAATCCGATCGGGCAAAGCATCGCCGGATGGCGGCTATATTCCCAGGTAGGCGGCCCGCACCCGGTCGTCGGCCAGCAGACTTGCGGCCTCGCCTTCATGTGCAATTTTACCGGTTTCGATCACGTAACCTCGGTCGGCGATCGACAAGGCGGCGGCGGCATTCTGTTCGACCAGAAATACAGTGACGCCGCGCTGCTTGAGCGAGGCGATGATCTCGAAGATCTGATCGACCAGGATCGGCGCCAGCCCCATCGACGGTTCGTCGAGCAGCAGGAGCTTCGGCCGGCTCATCAGGGCGCGGCCCATGGCCAGCATCTGCTGCTGACCGCCGGAGAGGCCGCCGGCCGGCGTCGCGCGGCGCGCCTTGAGCACGGGGAAGAGTTCGTAGACGGCGTCCATGTCGGCGGCGATCGCACCGTCGCGGCGCCGGTAGGCGCCGAGGCGCAAATTGTCCTCGATCGACAGCGGCGCGAAGATCTGGCGGCCCTCCGGCACCTGCGCGATGCCGCGCGCCACGCGGGCATGCGGGACGAGCCTGGTGACATCCTCGCCGAGGAAGCGCACGCTGCCGCCGATGACCGGCTGGACGCCCGAAATGGCGCGCAGCAGCGTCGTCTTGCCGGCCCCGTTGCCGCCGACCAGGCTGACGATCTCGCCGGCCCGGACCGTCACCGACACGCCCTTCAGTGCCTTGACGCGGCCATAGGCGGAGACCAGGCCGTCGACCTCCAGAAGTGTCTCAGGCATGGGCCGCCTCCCGGCTGCCGTGGCGGCCGAGATAGGCCTCGACCACCTTGGGATGGGTGCGGATGTCCTGCGGCCGGCCTTCCGCGAGCGTCTCGCCGTAGTTCAGCACATGGATGCGGTCGGAGATGCGCATGACCAGCTTCATGTCGTGCTCGACCAGGACGACGGTGATGCCCATGGCGGCGATCCTGCGGATGACCTCTTCGATCTCGCCGGTCTCGACCGGATTGCAGCCGGCGGCCGGCTCGTCGAGCAGGAGCAGAGCGGGTTCGGTGGCGAGCGCGCGGGCGATCTCCAGGCGCTTGGCGGCCCCGTAGGGCAGCGCGCCGGCCGGCGTATCGGCGTCGCCGGCGAGGCCGATCAGGGCGAGGAGGTCCATCGCGCGCGCCCGGCTCGCCCGGTTGTCGCGCCCGCCGAGGCCGAGAAGATGCGCCGCCACGTTGCGGCTTTCCTTGAGGTGCCGCCCGACCATGACATTCTCGGCCGCGCTCATGCGGGCGAAGATCTGCAGGTTCTGGAAGCTGCGCGACAGGCCGCGGGCGGCGAGCCGGTTCGGCGGCTCGCCGGTGACGGGCGTGCCGGAGAGTTTCACGGTGCCGGACTGCGGCCGGTAGACGCCCGAGACGATGTTGAAAAGCGTGGTCTTGCCGGCGCCGTTCGGGCCGATGACCGAGAAGATCTCGCCCTTCTCGACCCGGAAGCAGACATTCGACAGCGCCTTCAGGCCGCCGAAGGCGATCGAGATGCCGTCGAGTTCGAGAATCGGCACGGCGTTCATGCGGACCTCCCGCGGACAAGCCCGATCAGGGTCGGCACCACGCCGGCGCGCATGAAGATCATGACGCCGATCATGATCAGGCCGATGGCGAGATGCTCGTATTCGTGGAACACGGTCAGCACCTGCGGCAGCACGACCAGGATGGTGGCCCCGACGACCGCGCCGACGACCGAACCGAGGCCGCCCAGTACCACCATGGTGACCAGCTCGACCGAATGCAGGAAGCCGGCGATGTCCGGGGTCACGAAGGCGTTGACGAAGGCAAGCAGCGCGCCGCCGGTCGCCGCATAGACGGCCGAGATGGTGAAGGCGGTCAGCTTGGCGCGCGCCACGTCGATGCCGAGTACGCGCGCGGCGACTTCCGAATCGTGCACGGCCCGGAGCGCCCGCCCGGTCGGGCTGTCGATCAGGTTGACGGCCAGCACGGCGCCGAGGATCAGGAAGCCGCCGCAGATCCAGTACCAGGTCTCTGCGCCGCGCACGCGCCAGCCGAACAGTTCCATGCGCGGCACCTGCATGCCGTCCGGCCCGCCGGTCAGCCCCTGCTGGTTCTGGATCACCATGGCGATCAGCATGCCCATGCCGAGGGTCGCCACCGCCAGATAGTGGCCACGCAGGCGCAGGATCGGCCGCCCGACCGCATAGGCGAGCAGGCCCGCCGCGCAGACGCCGAGCCCGAAGGCGGCCAGCGGATGGATGCCGTAATGGGTCGGCAGGATCGCCACCGCGTAGGCGCCGATGCCGCCGAAGCCGGCGTGGCCGAGGCTGACCTGGCCGGCATGGCCCATCAGGATGTTGAGCCCGATCGCGGTCAGGCCGGCGGTGAAGACCAGCGTGGCGACGCGCAGCTGATAGGCCGATTTCAGCAGGAACGGCAGCGCGACGACGAGCGCCAGCAGGATCAGCACGGGCAGGAAGCGGCGGAGGAGGGCCGGCATGGTCAGACGCGCTCCACCGATCGGGCGCCGAACAGGCCGCCGGGCATGACGAACAGCACCAGGAGGATGACCACGAAGGCGAAGGCATCCTTGTAAGTCGAGGACAGGTAGCCGGCGCCGAAGGCCTCCAGGAGGCCGATCAGCAGCCCGCCGGCGACCGCGCCGATCGGGTTGCCCATGCCGCCCAGCATGGCGGCGGCGAAACCCTTCAGCGCCAGCATGGTGCCGACCTCGTAGGAGGTCAGGGTGATCGGCGCGACCAGGATGCCGGCGATCGCCCCGATCGCGGCGGAGAGCGCGAAGGACAGGCCGACCACGAAGCGGGTGTCGATGCCGACCAGGCTCGCGGCCAGCCGGTTGGCGGCGGTGGCGAGCACGGCCTTGCCGGTCAGGGTGACACGGAAGAACCACCACAGCGCGGCCAGGATGACGCCGGCCCCGCCGATCACCCACAGGCTCTGCGGCAGGATGGTGGCGCCGAGGATGTGGATCGGGTCGTCGCCCGAGAAGGAGGGCAGGCGGTGGAACTGCTTGTCGAAGACGATCTGGGCGGCGCCGCGCAGCGCGATCGAGGCGCCGATGGTGATGATGATCAGCGTCACCGCCGAGGCGCCGCGCGCCGGCTTGATGGCGAAGAGATAGAGCCCGAGGCCGACCGCAACCGTGACGACGACCGCCGCGATCGCCGCGAGCGGCAGCGGCAGGCCGGCGGCGGCCAGGAACACGGTCGCCATGCCGCCGAGCATGACGAATTCGCCCTGGGCGAAATTCACCACGTCGGAGGCGTTGTAGATGATCGTGAAGCCGAGCGCGACCAGCGCATAGACGGCGCCGACGGTCAGGCCGGAGAAGATGAACTGCAGCAGTTCGGCCATGGCGGTCCCGGGGGCGGTCTTCGGGGATGGTCCTGCGCGCCGGTTCGGCGCGACGGTCGGCACGGGCGTGAGCGCGGTCCCGGGCGGGGCGTGCGTTCAGCCGGCCATGCGTTGGGCGCGGCCGACCGGCGACGGTGCGGAACACGCGGATCGGCGGGCGGGCACCGGCCGCGTGGTCTCGGGCCGAAGAGTGGGCCGGGACGGGCGGGGCCGCCCCGGCCGGGTGCTCAGTTGGCGAGCGTCCAGTCGCCGTTCTTGATTTCCAGCATGCGGAAGGCGGTCAGATCGAGGCCCATATGGTCGGTCGGCGTCATGGTGATCGCGCCGGCCGTGCCCATCAGGCCCTTGGTCGCCTCGATGGCGTCGCGCAGCTTCTTCGGCTCGGTCGAATTCGCCCGCTTGACCGCATCGACCACCATCATCAGGCCGTCATAGGCATGCCCGCCGAAAGTCGAGACCGGCTGCTTGGCGACTTCCTCGAAGGTGGTCTTGTAGCCGACCACGGTCTTCTTCTGCGGATCGCTGTCGGGCAGCTTGTCGGCGACCAGCAGGGCTGAGGCGGGCAGGCGGACGCCGTTGGCGGCCTCGCCGGCCAGATCGATGAACTGCTTCGAGGCGACGCCGTGGCTCTGGTAGAAGGGCAGGGTGATGCCGAGCTGGCGGTAGTTGCGCGTCACGATGGCCGGGCCCTGGCCGAAATCGGCATTGACCACCGCCTGCACGCCGGCCGTCCCCTTGATCTTGGTCAGCTGCGGGGTGACGTCGGTGTCCTTCGGACCGTAGGTCTCGTCGGCGACGATCTCGACGCCGTATTTCGCCGCGACCGCCAGGCACTGCTTGCGCATCGAGGCGCCGAAGCCGCCGGTGCCGGAGACGAGGCCGATCTTGGCGAGGCTGCGCTTCTTCAGGTCGTCGAAGATCTTTTCGCAGGCCATCTTGTCGGTATGCGGCGTCTTGAAGACGAACTTGCGCACCGGCTCGACGATCTCGATCGCGCCGGCGAGCGAGATGAACGGCACTTCGGCATCCTCGAAGACCGGGATCATCGCCATCGTGGTGCCGGTGGTCGAGCCGCCCACCATGGCGACGATCTTGTCCTCTTCGACCAGGCGCTGGGCGAAGGTCTTGGCCTTGTTGGCGTCGCCGCCGTCGTCATAGGTGACGAGCTGAATCTTGCGGCCGCCGACGCCGCCGGCCGCGTTGATGCGGTCGACATAGAGCTTCAGCGTCTTCTCTTCCGGGTCGCCCAGGAAGGAGGCCGGGCCGGTCGCCGACAGCACGGCGCCGATCTTGATCGTCTCCTGCGCGACGGCAGGCGCGGCCAGCGCGAGCGCCAGCGTCGCGCCGCCGAGAAGGGATTTCAGAGCACTGTGACAGGTCATGGTTTTCCTCCCAGTTTCTGTTTTTCGCCATTCCGGCTTTTCGACACTGTGTGCCGGCCGGTCGGCCCGGTCCAGCCCCGCCCTCCCGGCGCGACCGTCGAGCCTGTCAAAATCTCCGCATCCCGGTGTCGGGCCGGGATGCCGGACGGTCAGGCCGCCGACTGCCGGCGCACGGTCGCAACGCGGAAGCGGCCGGCCACGAAGGCGGTGTCGGTCAGGCTGGCATTGCCGGCCGGATTGGCGCCGGAGACGTGGTAGTCGGAGAAGGCGGCCGACTGGTTGACGAAGACCTGGCCGGTCAGGTTGACCGACAGCGCCACGCCGGCGGCCGCGAAGGCATCGGCGGCGGCATCGATCACGGCCGGGTCGGTCGCATAGAGGCTGGCCGTGATGGCGCCCTTCTCGCGCGCGGTTCCGGCGGCGCGGGCGAGCGAATCCGCGGTCGAATCGGTGGCGATCACATAGGCGACCGGGCCGAAGCACTCGACCGTGTAGTCCGCCGTGTCGGCGGCATCGGCGGCCAGGATCAGCGGCGTGATCGCACGCGCGCCGTCATAGCCCGGCAGGGCGATCCGCTCGGCGGCCCGGATGACCCGGCCTTTCGCGGCGGCCGCGTCGACGCGGGCGAGCGTCGCCTCGGACTGTACGGCGCCGAGCACGGCGGCGGCGCGTTCGGGATCGCCGAGCAGCCGGTCGACCGCGACCTTGATGCCGTCGGCGACCGCCTCGAAGCTCTTGTGGCCGTCCGGCGTCTCGATGCCGGCGCGCGGCACGAAGATGTTCTGCGGGGCGGTGCACATCTGCCCGGTATAGAGCGACAGCGAGAAGGCGATGTTGCCGGTCATGCCGCGGAAGTCGTCGGTGCCGTCGATGACGATCGAGTTGACGCCGGCCTCCTCGGTATAGACCTGCCTGCCCTCGGCATGGGCGCGCACCCAGGCGCCGAAGGCCGGCGAGCCGGTGAAGTCGATGATCTTCACGGCCGGATGCAGCACCAGGTCCTTGGTGATCGGGGCGTCGGCCTCGTCGGCGGCGAGCTGGACCACGTCGGCCGGGAAGCCGGCCTCGGCCAGCACCGCACGGGCGACGCGGACGGTCTCGGCGAGCGGCAGGATGGCGCCCGGATGCGGCTTGACGATGACCGGGTTGCCGGTGACCAGCGAGGCGAACAGGCCCGGATAGCTGTTCCAGGTCGGGAAGGTGGCGCAGCCGACGACCAGCGCGACGCCGCGCGGCACGATGCGGAACTGCTTGTCGAGCACCAGGTTGACCTTGCCGGCCGGCTTGGTCCAGGTCACCGCGCCGGGGATCTTGGCCATCTCGTCATAGGCGTAGGCGACCGCCTCCAGGCCGCGATCCTGCGCATGCGGGCCGCCGGCCTGGAAGGCCATCATGAAGGCCTGACCGGAGGTGTGCTGCACCATGTTGGCGATCAGGAAGCTCTCCCGGTTGAGCCGGGCGAGGATTTCGAGCGCCACGCCGACGCGGTCCTCGACGCTGGCGCGCGCCCAGGCGGCCCCGGCGGTCTCGGCGGCGGCGACCAGGCTCGCAACCGGCGCGGACGGGTAGGTGATGGCGAGATCGAAACCGTAGGGCGAGGTCTCGCGGCCGACGCGGGTCGTGGCCTGCTGGTCGAGCGGGAAGGGCTGGCCGAGCAGGGCCTTGAAGGCGGCCTCGCCGTCCGCCTTGGCGGTCTCGCCGTAAATCTTGCCCGACGGCGCTTCCGGATAGGCACTCCAGTAGCCGCGCGTGCGCGCCGCCTGCACGGCAGCCTCGAGCAGGCCCCGATGGGCCGCGAAGAATGCGCTCATGGTATCCTCCCGCCGAAACCGGTTCCGGTCACCGATGTCGCAACAATCGTGCGAAACGGTGCCGTCCGGTTCTCGATCCTGTCGTTGACAGCCGGTCAACCTTGCGCCTATTAATTAACCGACCGGCCAGTCAGTCAAGTGAAATCTGATCGAAAAGAGCCGGACACGAGGAGATGCCATGACGGACACGCCCGCCGACGCGGTGGTGCGGATCGAGGACGGTGCCGGCTGGCGCCGCCTGACCCTCAACCGCCCCGACAAGCTGAACAGCTTCAACGCCGACCAGCATGTCGCCCTGAAGGCGGCGCTCGACGCGGCCGCCGAGGATCGCAGCGTCCGCGCCGTCATCCTGACCGGGGCGGGCCGCGGCTTCTCGGCCGGCCAGGACCTGTCGGACCGCAACCGCGCGCCCGGCGCGCCGCCGCCGGACCTCTCCGAGACCATCGAACGCTTCTACAACCCGCTGATCCGCCGCCTGCGCACCATGCCGGTGCCGGTGATCGCGGCCGTCAACGGCGTCGCCGCCGGCGCCGGCGCCAACATCGCCTTCGCCTGCGACCTGGTGCTGGCCGCGAAATCCGCGCGCTTCATCCAGGCCTTCTCGAAGATCGGGCTGATCCCGGATTCGGGCGGCACCTGGACCCTGCCGCGCCTGGTCGGCCGGGCTCGCGCCTATGCGCTGGCGGCGCTCGCCGAACCGGTCACGGCGGAGACGGCCGAATCCTGGGGGATGATCTGGAAGGCGGTCGACGACGCGGCGCTGGCGGGCGAGGCCGAGGCGCTCGCGGCCCGTCTCGCCGCCATGCCGACCGGCGCCCTGGTCCGCCTGCGCGAGGGCCTCGATCTGGCCGAGACCGGCACGCTCTCCGCCCAGCTCGACTGGGAGCGCGACGCGCAGGCCGCGCTCGGCCGCTCCGACGACTACCAGGAGGGCGTCGCCGCCTTCATGGAAAAGCGTCCGGCCCGCTTCGCCGAGCGGAGCTGAGCCATGGCTGAGAAGCTTTCGCCGGAGGCGCTGGCCCGGGCCTGCGCCGACCTGATGTGGGCCGAGGACAAGGCCAGCCGCGGCCTCGGCATGGCGATCGAAGAGGTCGGTCCCGGCCGTTCGGTCCTGTCGATGACCGTCACCGAGGCGATGGTCAACGGTCACGGCCTCTGCCACGGCGGCTACATCTTCACGCTGGCCGATTCCGCCTTCGCCTTCGCGTGCAACACCTACAACGCCAACACCGTCGCGGCCGGCTGCCAGATCGCCTATGTGGCGCCCGGCCGGCTCGGCGACCGGCTGACGGCGCGCGCGGTGGAACGCAGCCGGTCCGGCCGGTCCGGCATCTACGACGTGACGGTCAGCCGCCAGGACGGCACCGTGCTGGCCGAATTCCGCGGCAATTCACGCACCATCAAGGGCGTGTTCCTGCCCGACCAGGTCGACGGCACCGCCCGAGCCTGACCGGTCCGGACCGCCCCGCCCCGGGCTTGCCGCCCGGGGCATGCAACCGGCGCGTCGGCCGCATCACGACACGAAACGACAACGAGGCGCCGGACTGCGGCGCCCGGCCAGGGAGGGGACCCATGTATACGGACATCGTGCCGCACCGCGACATCCTCGATCCGATCGAGGTCGCCTCGCGCGACGAGATCATCGCGCTGCAGACCGAGCGCATGGCCTGGACGCTGCGCCACGCCTACGAGAACGTGGCGCACTACCGGCGCAAGTTCGATGCCCATGGGGTACATCCGAACGACTTCCGCCGGCTCGAGGACATCGCCAAATTCCCGTTCACCACCAAGGCGGATCTGCGCGAGAACTATCCCTTCGGCATGTTCGCGGTCCCGCGTGAGAAGGTCGCCCGTGTCCATGCCTCGTCGGGCACGACCGGCAAGCCGACCGTGGTCGGCTACACGGCGCGCGACATCGACACCTGGTCGCAGGTGGTCGCCCGCTCGATCCGCGCCTCCGGCGGCCGGGCCGGCATGAAGGTGCATGTCTCCTACGGCTACGGCCTGTTCACCGGTGGCCTCGGCGCCCATTACGGCGCCGAAAAGCTCGGCTGCACGGTGATCCCGGTCTCCGGTGGCATGACCGAGCGCCAGGTCCAGCTGATCCAGGATTTCGAGCCGGACATCATCATGGTCACGCCCAGCTACATGCTGGCGATCCTCGACGAATACCGCGCCAAGGGGCTCGACCCGCGCGCCTCCTCGCTGAAGGTCGGCATCTTCGGCGCCGAGCCGTGGACGAATGCCATGCGCGAGGAGATCGAGCAGGCCTTCGACATGCACGCGGTCGACATCTACGGCCTGTCCGAGGTGATGGGTCCGGGCGTCGCCAACGAATGCGTCGAGACCAAGGACGGCCTGCATATCTGGGAGGATCACTTCTTCCCCGAGATCGTCGATCCGGCGACCGGCCTGCCGGTCGGGGACGGGGCCAGCGGCGAACTGGTCTTCACCTCGCTGACCAAGGAGGCCATGCCGGTCATCCGCTACCGCACGCGCGACCTGACCCGGCTGCTGCCCGGCACGGCGCGCTCGATGCGCCGCATGGAGAAGGTCACCGGCCGCTCCGACGACATGATGATCGTGCGCGGGGTCAACGTCTTCCCGACGCAGATCGAGGAGCAGATCCTGAAATGCGCCGGCCTCTCGGCGCACTATTTCGTGGAGTTGACGCGGGAGGGCCGGATGGACGAGATGACGGTCCATTGCGAGGCCGCGCCGGACCATGCCGAAGAGGCGGAACGGGCCGCGTCGGCCTCGGAACTCAGGCATCACATCAAGAGTGTGATCGGCGTCAGCGCCAAGATCCTGGTCGGCTCGCCCGGTACGGTGGAGCGTTCGGCCGGCAAGGCGCGGCGGGTCGTCGATCGCCGCCCGAAGGAATAGCGGTTCCATGGCAAGACCCAGGGCGGTCGACCACGACGACAAACGCCGCGCCATCCTGAAGGCTGCGGCACGGCTCTTCGCCGACGGCGGCTACGACCGCTCGTCGATGGCCGAGGTCGCCAAGGCCTGCGGCGTCTCCAAGGCGCTGGTCTATCACTACTACGTCTCCAAGGACGTGCTGCTCTACGACATCATCCGCCTGCATCTCGACGAACTGGTTGCGGCCGTCGAGGGCGCCAACGGCCATGACGAGGCGCCGCGCGAGCGCCTGGTCCGGCTCGCCTCGGCGCTGCTCGACGCCTACCGGGACGCCGACGCGGAACACAAGATCCAGATCAACGAGCTGAAGAAGCTGCCGCCCGAGCAGCAGGACGAACTGCGCGATCTGGAGCGCCGGCTGGTCGGATACTTTGCGGCGGCGATCGCGGCGGCGGTGCCGGCGCTCGAAGGCGGCGCGCTTCTGAAGCCGGTGACCATGAGCCTGTTCGGCATGCTCAACTGGCATTATCTCTGGTTTCGCCCGGGTGGCCCGGTCAGCCGGGAGGACTATGCCCGTCTCGCCGTGACGCTCGCGGTGGACGGCGCCGGCGGGCTGCGGCCCTGACCGGTCAGGCTGTCGGCAGGCGCAGGACGGTCAAGGCGCCGGGCACCAGTTCGACGTGGAACGGCACGGTCATCTCGACCTGTTCGCCGTCCATGGCCAGATGCAATGACGGGCGGGTCGACCGAATCGCGACGCGCCGGGCCTTGGCGAAGGCTGCGAAGGGATTGGACCGCCAGCGTCCGGCCAGCGCCATCAGGGTGAACAGGATCAGCCGGCCCGGCGACATGGCGCGGGTCGCATAGACGGCGAGACGGCCGCCGCGCGGATCGAGCGGCAAGGGGGCCACGGCGGGCTGCTCGGCCAGTTCGTTGACCGTGACCAGCACGCTCGCGAAGGCGCCGCGCAGGGTGATCTCGTCCGCACCGATCGACAGGCGCAGCCTCGGCGGATCCAGGATGGCATGCGCCCAGGCCCGGATGCCGGCGAGCATTTTGCCGCGCCGGTCCGTGTAGCCGGCCTCCTCGCGCAGGCGGATGACGCGCGGATGGGCGCCGATCGAGACATGATGCACGAACCAGCGCTCGCCGATCCGACCGGCGTCGATGTTCACCAGTTCGCCGTCGCCCAGGCGCGCCAGCGCCGCGTCGAGATCGGGTGGAAACCCGCTCAGCCGGGCGAACAGGTTGAAGGTGCCGAGCGGCAGCACGCAGATCGGCTTGCCGTGCCGGATCGCCGCCGCGGCCGCCGACGAGGCGGTGCCATCGCCGCCGCCGACCACGACGAGGTCGATCGCCGGATCCGCAAAGGTTCGCTCCATATGATCATGCAGGTCCGCGGCATCGGCCAGCACGAGTTCGGCGAGGTGTCCGAGCCGATCCGCCGCAGCGCGCAGCCGCGCCGTCAGAGCCGCCTCGTCCCAGCTCCGCACCGTACCGGCCTGGCGATTGACGATCATGGCGATCCGGCGCGCGCCGGTGTCCGCCCGGACCGGCGCGCTTTCGCCGGGATCCGGCAGGGCATCGGCGGCGGGCATCGCATTCATCGGTTCGCTCCGTTCGAGTGTCCGGTCCTGCAGACCTTGCGCATCGTCAGAAGTGCCCGCCGATGCGACGGCTGAACGGCTTCGTGCGGATCCGATCGGCAGATGTCGCGCCGTCCGACCAGACGCCCGCCCGGCCGTCGCATCGGCGGCGGGCTGGTCATGATATGGGGGTGCGGTCGGTCCGTCGGGAGGGTACGTCCGAATTGGATCTGAGGTCGTCACCGTCCGGTCGGTCGCTCATGCGACGGCGGGACGGGGTCGGACATCCGGAGCCCGGGCAAAGGCAAGGCGCCCGCGGAGGGGCGCCTTGCCTGCAGGTTCGCAGTGAGCCGTCAGGGCTTGATCTTCACCTTCACGCCGCCGCCGCGGATGATGACCTTGTTGCGCACGCAGTTGTAGCCGTTCCAGCGCCAGTTGGGGCCGCAGCTGCGCACGACCGGGCCGCGGAAATAGTAGCCGTGTTTCTTCACGCGCACGCAGTGGCCGCGCCGGTTGCAGTAGAGCGCCACGGTTTCGGCCCGGCTGGCGCCGGCATCCGAACCGAGCGGATTGACCATCGGCAAGGCGGAGGCCGGCGTCGCGGCGAGAAGGCCGCCGAACGCGGCCGCGGCGAGAATCAGATTGCGCATGTCTGTTTGCTCCTTTTGAGGGCAGCCACCCTATTCTCGACAACGCCCTAGCTTCCGATTGGTTCCGGCCGCCGAACGAATTTTCCTGCGGCCGCTCCCGACAGGACCGGAATGCCCGCTCGCGATGTGAATTCTCTGTCGCACGCATCAAGACAATCGGAATGCGGCCTCCGGGTTCCAGCCGTATAGGATAGGCGAGAGCGTTCTACAGAGAATGTTACATTGCAGCGATGTGTATCGGTCGATCGGGGTATTCATCGGGAACCGATCGTATCCGCCGGCGTTGTCAGGCCAGTGCAACGCAATGGAGGACAGAACATGCGCAAGACTTTCTTGACCATGGCTGCCGTCGCCACTCTGCTGGCCGTTCCGTCGCTCGCCTCCGCCGATGAGGCTGTCGGGGCGGTGACCGGTGCGGCTGCGGGTGCGGCGACCGGTGCGGTGATCGGCGGGCCGGTCGGCGCCGTGGTCGGCGGCGTGGCGGGTGCGACGATCGGCGGCGCCGCCGGTGCGACCGGCTCGGGAACCGTGGTCGTGCAGCCCGAAGCCCCCAAGGTGATCGAGCGGGAATGCGTGCAGGATGCCTATGGCGCGACGACCTGCGTCGAGCGGATCCGCTGATTGCGGCACACGATTCCGGATCGTTGATCGGGAACGGCACGGCAGCCCGCGCGCTGCCGTGCCGTTTTGCTTGCCGTCGGTTCCGCTTGCTTTGCCCGCGCCATGACCGCCGCCGCCCGCAATTGCGTCAGCGGTGCGCTTGAACCGTCACGCGCCCGGGTCTTCAATGGGCGAGGGTGATCGGCCCCGGGGGCGGGGCGATCGGTTCCGGACGGACGAGGCAGGAGACGCGCGTGGTCGAGATGCAGGAAGCGGGCGTTGGCTCCGGGGCGGCGGTACAGGCAGGGACCTACCAGGACGGCAGCGGTGCGGCGAGCGAGGTGGCCGAACTCAGGGCAGCGATCCTCGACAAGCTGACCTACTTCATCGGCAAGCATGCCGAGAATGCCAGCGACCGCGACTGGTTCGTCGCCACCGCGCTGGCGGTGCGCGACCGCATCGTCGACCGCTGGACCGAAACCCGCGACCTGATCTGGGCCAAGCACACCAAGCGCGTCTACTATCTGAGCCTGGAATTCCTGATCGGGCGCCTGCTGTTCGACGCGCTCAACAATCTGCAGCTGACCGACCCGGTCCGGGTCGCGCTGTCCGAACTCGGCGTCGATCTCGACCGGCTGCGCGAGGTGGAACCCGACGCCGCGCTCGGCAATGGCGGCCTCGGCCGGCTCGCGGCCTGCTTCATGGATTCGATGGCGACCCTGTCGATCGCCGCCCATGGCTACGGCATCCGCTACGACCACGGCCTGTTCCGGCAGCGCATCAAGGACGGCTGGCAGCTCGAATATCCCGAGGACTGGCTGTCCTTCGGCAATCCGTGGGAATTTCCGCGGCCCGAGATCGACTATTCGATCGGCTTCGGCGGCCATGTCGAGGCGATGGCGCGCCCCGACGGCACCTTCCGTCACGTCTGGCACCCGGGCGAGACCATCGAGGCGGTCGCCTACGACACGCCGGTGCCCGGCTGGCGCGGCCGGCACGTCAACACGCTCAGGCTCTGGTCGGCGCGCGCGCCCGATCCGCTGCGGCTCGACGCCTTCAACCGCGGCGACCATGTCGGCGCCCTGACCGCGCAGGTGCGCGCCGAGGCGATCTCGAAGATCCTCTATCCGAGCGACGCCACGCCGGCCGGCCAGGAACTGCGCCTGCGCCAGGAATATTTCTTCGTCTCGGCCTCGATGCAGGATCTGATCGACCGGCACCTGCGCCAGCACGACGCCATCGAGACCCTGCCCGAGCGGGTCGCGATCCAGCTCAACGACACCCATCCGGCGATCGCCATCGCCGAGATGATGCGGCTCCTGGTCGACATCCACCATATCGAGTGGGAGGCGGCCTGGACGATCACCACCGGCGTCTTCTCCTACACCAACCACACCCTGCTGCCCGAGGCGCTGGAGACCTGGGCGGTGCCGCTGATGGAGCGGATGCTGCCGCGCCACATGCAGATCATCTACATGATCAACGCGCTGCATCTCGACCGGCTGCGCAAGTCCGGCGAGGTGACCGACGAGATGGTCCGCGCCCTGTCGCTGATCGACGAGCATAGCGGCCGGCGCGTGCGCATGGGCCATCTCGCCTTCGTCGGCTCGCACAAGATCAACGGCGTCTCGGCGTTGCACACCGACCTGATGCGGGTCACCGTGTTCCGCGACCTCAACGGCGCCTATCCGGGCCGGATCGTCAACAAGACCAACGGCATCACCTTCCGCCGCTGGCTCTACCAGGCCAATCCGGGGCTGACCCGGCTGATCCAGGAGGCCTGCGGGGCCGACGTGGTCGACCGGACGGCGGACCTGAAGGCACTCGAGAAGGTCGCCGACGACCGTGCCTTCCAGCGCCGGGTCGCCGCGGTGCGCCGGGCCAACAAGATCCATCTCGGCCGGATCATCGCCGAACAGCTCGGCGTCAAGGTCGATCCGGACGCGCTGTTCGACGTGCAGATCAAGCGCATCCACGAATACAAGCGCCAGCTGCTCAACATCCTGGAGACCATTGCGGTCTACGAGGAAATCCGCTCGCAGCCGACGCGCGACTGGATCCCGCGGGTCAAGATCTTCGCCGGCAAGGCGGCGGCGAGCTACCATCAGGCCAAGCTGATCATCAAGCTCGCCAACGACGTGGCCAAGGTGGTCAATTCCGACCCGACCGTGCGCGGCCTGCTCAAGGTCGCCTTCCTGCCGAACTACAATGTCAGCCTCGCCGAGGCGATCATCCCGGCCGCCGACGTGTCCGAACAGATCTCGACCGCCGGCATGGAGGCGTCGGGCACCGGCAACATGAAGTTCGCCCTCAACGGCGCGCTGACCATCGGCACGCTCGACGGTGCCAATGTCGAGATCCGCGAGCATGTCGGGCCGGAGAACATCTTCATCTTCGGCCTGACCGCGGAGGAGGTCGAGGCCCGCCGGCGCCGCGGCATCGATGCGACGACGGTGATCGCGGCATCGCCGCGCCTGCCGGAGATCCTGGACGCCATGGCCTCCGGGGTGTTCTCGCCCGACGAGCCGGGCCGCTATCGCGGGCTCGTCGACAGCCTGCGCTTCCACGACTACTTCATGGTGACCGCCGATTTCGACAGCTACTATGCCCGGCAGCGCGACATCTACCGGCTGTGGCGCGACAAGGAGGCGTGGTGGAAGGCGAGCCTGCTCAACACCGCGCGGATGGGCTGGTTCTCGTCGGACCGGGCGATCACCGAATATGCGCAGGAGATCTGGCGGGTGCCGCTGCAGCCGATCGGGTGAGGCGGACGTCCGATCGTCGGCCATTGGACCTTTGATGCCGAATTCACGCTTCCGATGGCACGAATATGCAAGACTGGCGTTCTGTCGAGAGCGTCGGACCCAAGCCTGACAAGGGCCAATGACAACAGAGCCGGGGATGGAAGCGAGCGATTGGGAAGCCGACGGCAGCGAGATCGCCGCCCTGGTCGGTGCGCGCCACGGCGACCCGTTCGGGCTGCTCGGGTTGCACGAGACCGCGGCCGGCGTGGTCCTGCGCGCCTTCGTGCCCGGGGCTGCGACCCTCGAAGCCGTCCCGGACGATGGCGCCGCACCCGTCCCGCTCGGCCTTCGCGATCCGGCGGGCTTCTTCGAGGGCCTCGTGCCGGCCGCCGGCCGCTTCGGCTACCGCCTGCGGGCCGGCAATGCCGGCGGCACCTGGATGGTCCGCGACGCCTATGCGTTCGGCCCCGTCCTCGGGCCGGTCGACGACCATCTCCTGGTCGAGGGCACCCACCGGCAGCTCTACGAACGGCTCGGTGCGCATCCGATGACGCATGAGGGCATCGACGGCGTGCATTTCGCCGTCTGGGCCCCCAATGCGCAACGCGTCTCGGTGATCGGAGATTTCAACCGCTGGGACGGGCGCCTGCACCAGATGCGCAAGCGCATCGACAGCGGGCTGTGGGAGATCTTCGTCCCCGATGTCGGGCTCGGCACCAACTACAAGTATGAGATCGTCGGCCGCCATGGCGATCTGCTGCCGTTCAAGGCCGATCCGTTCGGCTTCGCCGGCGAGATGCGGCCCTCGACTGCCTCCGTGGTCGCCGACACTTCAGGCTTCGTTTGGACGGACGCCGCCCATCTCGCCGCCCGCGCCGAGGGCGATCCGCGCCGCAAGCCGATGGCCGCCTACGAGGTCCATCTCGGTTCCTGGCAGCGTGGCGAGGGCGGCCGGTTCCTGAGCTACGACGAACTGGCGGAGACGCTGATCCCCTATGTGGCGGAACTCGGCTTCACCCATCTCGAACTGCTGCCGGTCTCCGAGCATCCGCTCGACGCCTCCTGGGGCTACCAGCCGATCGGGCTCTACGCCCCGACGGCGCGCTTCGGCGACCCGGCCGGCTTCGCCCGCTTTGTCGACCGCGCCCATGCGGCCGGGCTGGGCGTGATCCTCGACTGGGTGCCGGCGCATTTCCCGACCGACCCGCACGGCCTCGCCGCCTTCGACGGCGGCCCGCTCTACGAGCATGCCGATCCGCGCCGCGGCTTCCATCCCGACTGGAACACCGCGATCTACGACTTCGGCCGGCGCGAGGTCGCCAACATGCTGGCCGCCAACGCGCTCTACTGGCTCGACCGCTTCCATATCGACGGCCTGCGCGTCGATGCGGTCGCCTCCATGCTCTATCTCGACTATTCGCGCCGCGCCGGCGAATGGCTGCCGAACCCGGACGGATCGAACGACAATCGCGACGCGGTCGCGTTCCTGCGCCGCTTCAACGAGTTGGTCTACGGCACCCATCCGGGCACGGTGACGATCGCGGAGGAATCGACCGCCTGGTCGGGCGTCTCGGCGCCGGCCTATGCGGGCGGGCTCGGCTTCGGCTTCAAGTGGAACATGGGCTGGATGCACGACAGCCTCGACTACATGTCGAAGGACCCGGTGCATCGCCGCTGGCATCACGACAAGCTGACCTTCGGCCTGCTCTATGCCTTCTCGGAGAATTTCGTGCTGCCGCTCAGCCACGACGAGGTGGTGCACGGCAAGGGCTCGATCCTAGCCCGCATGCCCGGCGACGAATGGCAGCGCTTCGCCAATGCGCGTGCCTATTACGGCTTCATGTGGGCCCATCCGGGCAAGAAGCTCCTGTTCATGGGCCAGGAATTCGGCCAGACGCGCGAATGGAACTTCGACGCCGCGCTGGAATGGTGGCTGCTCGATCATGGCCCCCATCGCGGCCTGAAGGCGCTGGTCGGCGACCTGAACCGGGTCTACCGCACCCTGCCGGCGCTGCACGCGCGCGACTGCGAGGCCTCGGGCTTCCGCTGGGTCGTCGCCGATGATCGCGACCAGTCGGTCTATGCCTGGCTGCGCCTCGGCGACCGGCACGATCCGCCAGTGCTGGCGGTCTCCAACTTCACACCGGTGCCGCGACCGGGCTACCGGGTCGGGCTGCCCTTCGCCGGGCGCTGGCGGGAGGTGCTCAACACCGATGCCGATCTCTATGGCGGCTCCGGGCTCGGCAACCAGGGCGCGGTGATGGCGGCGGCGGCGCCGTCGCACGGCCTGCCGGCCTCCGCGGAGATCCTGATACCGCCTTTGGCGACCGTGTATTTTCTGTACGATCCGGACTGAATCGGAGGCGCCGCCGCAACGCGGCCGGCTCGAACAAGCAAGCGGGAGGCAAGGCAGATGGCGGAACGTTCGGGTCCAAGCGGCCCCCTCTCCAGGACCGCGATGGCCTATGTGCTGGCCGGCGGTCGCGGCAGCCGCCTGATCGAACTGACCGACCGGCGCGCCAAGCCGGCGGTCTATTTCGGCGGCAAGTCGCGCATCATCGACTTCGCCCTGTCGAACGCGCTCAATTCCGGCATCCGCCGCATCGGCGTCGCCACCCAGTACAAGGCGCACAGTCTGATCCGGCATCTCCAGCGCGGCTGGAACTTCTTCCGCCCGGAGCGCAACGAGAGCTTCGACATCCTGCCGGCAAGCCAGCGCGTCTCGGAAGATCACTGGTACGAAGGCACCGCCGACGCGGTCTACCAGAACATCGACATCATCCGGGACTACGAGCCGCGCCACATCGTCATCCTGGCCGGCGATCACATCTACAAGCAGGACTACGAACTGATGCTGCAGCAGCACTGCGAGCAGAGCGCCGACGTGACGGTCGGCTGCCTCGAAGTGCCGCGCAAGGATGCGACCGGCTTCGGCGTGATGCATGTCGACGCCGAGGACCGGATCATCGATTTCGTCGAGAAGCCGAAGGATCCGCCCGCCATGCCGGGCCGGCCCGACATGGCGCTGGCCTCGATGGGCATCTATGTCTTCGACACCAAGTTCCTGTTCGACCAGTTGGAACGCGATGCCGCGACGCCCGGGTCGAGCCGCGATTTCGGCAAGGACATCATCCCCTACATCGTCAAGCACGGGAAGGCGGTCGCGCACCACTTCTCCCGCTCCTGCGTCCGCTCCTCCAAGGAGGCCGCGCCCTATTGGCGCGATGTCGGCACCGTCGACGCCTATTGGGAGGCCAATATCGACCTGACCGACGTGGTGCCGGATCTCGACCTCTACGACCGGGAATGGCCGATCTGGACCTATGGCGAGATCACGCCGCCGGCCAAGTTCGTCCATGACGAGGAGGGCCGGCGCGGGCAGGCGGTCTCCTCGCTGGTCTCCGGCGGCTGTATCGTGTCGGGCGCCAATCTGCGCCGGTCGCTGCTGTTCACCGGCGTGCGGGTCAATTCCTACTCGCATATCGAGAATGCGGTCATCCTGCCCTATGTCGATGTCGGCCGTTCATCGACCCTGCGCAATGTTGTGGTCGATCGCGGCGTCGTCATTCCCGAAGGCCTCGTCGTCGGCGAGGATCCGGTGCTCGACGCCCAGCGTTTCCGCCGGACCGAGAAGGGCATATGTTTGATTACCCAACCGATGATCGACCGTCTGCAGGCATGAGCCGCCTCACCGTCCTCTCCGTCGCCTCCGAGATGTTCCCGCTGGTCAAGACCGGCGGCCTCGCCGACGTGGCCGGCGCCCTGCCGCGCGCGCTGGCGCCCGAGGGTGTCGACATGACCACGCTGGTGCCCGGCTATCCGGCGGTGATGCGGGCGCTCGAACATGGCGGCAGCGTGCTGGCGGTCGCTGATCTGTTTGGCGGCCCGGCCCGGGTCCTGTCGGGCACCGCCGACGGGCTGGCCCTGCTCGTCGTCGATGCGCCGCATCTCTTCGACCGGCCCGGCAATCCCTATCTCGGCCCCGACGGCCGCGACTGGCCCGACAATCCGTTCCGCTTCGCAGCACTTGCCCGGGTCGCCGCCATGATCGGGCTCGGCGACCTGCCGGGCTGGCGGCCGGACGTGATCCATGCCCATGACTGGCAGACCGGTCTTGTCGCCGCCTATCTCGCCTATGCCGACCGGCCGCGCCCCGGCACGGTGATCACCGTGCACAATCTCGCTTTCCAGGGCCAGTTCGGGCCCGAACTGCTCGGCCCGCTCGGCCTGCCGCCGCAGTCCTGGTCGGTGGCCGGCGTCGAATATTACGGGCAGATCGGCTTCCTGAAGGCCGGCCTCCAATTCTCCGACCGGATCACCACGGTCTCGCCGAGCTATGCAGCCGAAATCCGCACGCCGGCCGGCGGCATGGGCCTCGACGGCCTGATCCGCGCGCGCGGCGCCGATGTGGTCGGCATCCTCAACGGAATCGACGACACGGTCTGGGACCCGGCCGGCGATCCGCTGATCCCGGCGCCCTTCGACGTGAAGACCCTGAAGCGCCGGGGCCACGACAAGGCCGCGCTGCAGGAGCGCTTCGGCCTCGCCGTCGATCCGGAGGCCCTGCTCTATGGCGTGATCAGCCGGCTGTCCTGGCAGAAGGGGCTCGACCTCCTGCTCGGCGAGATCGGCACGCTGGCGGCGACCGGCGCCCAGCTGGTGCTGCTCGGCTCCGGCGAGACGGCACTGGAGCGCGGCTTCCTTGAGGCCGCCGCCGCCCATCCGGGCCGGATCGCCTGCCGCATCGGCTATGACGAGCCGCTCGCCCATCTGGTCCAGGCCGGATCGGATGCGCTGATCGTGCCGTCGCGCTTCGAGCCCTGCGGCCTGACCCAGCTCTGCGCCCTGCGCTACGGCGCCGTGCCGGTGGTCGCCCGCGTCGGCGGTCTCGCCGATACCATCGTCGATGCCAATGAGATGGCGCGCGCCGCCGGCGCCGGGACCGGCATCCAGTTCTCGCCGG
This sequence comes from Prosthecodimorpha staleyi, assembly GCF_018729455.1. Taxonomy (NCBI): domain Bacteria; kingdom Pseudomonadati; phylum Pseudomonadota; class Alphaproteobacteria; order Hyphomicrobiales; family Ancalomicrobiaceae; genus Prosthecodimorpha; species Prosthecodimorpha staleyi. The sequence continues at coordinate 138,749 of NZ_JAHHZF010000013.1, forward strand.
TCACGGCAGAGATGCTGGCCGGCGCCCTGATCCGCACCGCGGATCTGTGGCGCGACCGCGATGCCTGGACGCGCATCCAGCGCAATGCCATGAAGACCGACGTCTCGTGGCGGCGGCCCGCCGCCCGCTATGCCGGCCTCTATCGCGACCTGGTCGCCGCCCGCGGCGGCGGCTGACCGGATCGAGGCCGACGCGACGACCCGCCCGCATCCCGCCCGGAACGCCGGAGTGTTCATGATCCTGACCATCGCCACCACGCCCTTCGAGGGCCAGAAGCCCGGCACCTCGGGCCTGCGCAAGCGCGTCCCGGTCTTCCAGCAGCGCCACTATGTCGAGAATTTCGTGCAGTCGATCTTCGACTGCCTGGAGGGCTTCGCCGGGACGACGCTGGTGGTCGGCGGCGACGGACGCTACTTCAACCGCGAGGCGATCCAGACGGTGATCCGGCTCGCCGCCGCCAACGGCTTCGGCCGCATCCTGGTCGGGCGCGGCGGCATCCTGTCGACGCCGGCGGCCTCGAACGTGATCCGCGTGCGCAAGGCCTATGGCGGCATCATCCTGTCGGCGAGCCACAATCCCGGCGGCCCCGACGGCGATTTCGGCATCAAGTACAATGTCGGCAACGGCGGCCCGGCGCCCGAGAAGGTGACCGAGGCGGTGTTCGCGCGCACCAAGGCGATCACGGAATACCGCACGCTCGACAGCGCGGATGTCGATCTCGACCGGCCCGGCGAGATCGGCGTCGGGGACGCGATCGTCGAGGTGATCGACCCGGTCGACGACTATGCCGCGCTGATGCAGCGGCTGTTCGATTTCGACCGCATCCGCGGCCTGTTCGCCTCCGGCTTCCGGATGAAGTTCGACGCCATGTCGGCCGTCACCGGTCCCTATGCCCGCCAGATCCTGGAACGCATGCTCGGCGCGCCGCACGGCACGGTCATGAACTTCACGCCGGAGCCCGATTTCGGCGGCCACCATCCGGACCCGAACCTCGTTCACGCGCGCCATCTTTACGATCTCGCCATGTCGATCGACGGGCCGGACTTCTGCGCGGCGTCCGACGGCGACGGCGACCGCAACCTGATCATCGGCAACCACGCCTTCGTCACGCCGTCGGACAGCCTGGCGATGCTGGCCGCCAACGCCCATCTGGCGCCCGGCTACGCCAAGGGCATCGCCGGCATCGCCCGCTCCATGCCGACCAGCCGGGCGGCCGACCGGGTCGCCGAAAAGATGGGCATCAGCCTCTACGAAACGCCCACCGGCTGGAAGTTCTTCGGCAACCTGCTCGATGCCGGCCTCGTCACCATCTGCGGCGAGGAGAGCGCCGGCACCGGCTCCGACCATGTCCGCGAGAAGGACGGGCTGTGGGCCGTGCTGCTGTGGCTCGACATCGTCGCCGCACGCCGGCAGAGCGTCGCGGCGATCCAGCGCGAGCACTGGGCGGCCTACGGGCGCAACTACTATTCCCGGCACGATTTCGAGGAGGTCGAGACCGACGGCGCCAACGCGCTGATGGCGCATCTGCGCGACGGCCTCGTCGGCCTGAAGGGCAAGCGCTTCGGCGCCCTGGAGATCGCCGGGGCCGACGATTTCGCCTATCACGACCCGATCGACGGTTCGGATTCGGCCAATCAGGGCATCCGCGTGCTGTTCGAGGACGGCTCGCGCATCGTCTACCGGCTGTCCGGCACGGGCACGTCCGGGGCGACGCTGCGCGTCTATATCGAGCGGTTCGAGCCCGATGCCGCCGCCCACGGGCTGGAGACCCAGGCGGCGCTGGCCGACCTGATCGCCCTCGGCCACGCCCTGGCACGAATCGAGCATTTCACCGGCCGGCGCGACCCCTCGGTGATCACCTGACCGGCTGACCAGCGGGATCGTTCGCCCCCACGAGGCCCCACCCCAGCGAGGATTGCCGCGCATGACCGACCGTCCGCCGAGCCGCCCCGAACCGCTCGGCGTCACGGTGGCGGCCGGCGGGGCGCATGTCGCCGTGCCGTCGGTCCATGCGACGGCGATCGATGTCTGTGTCTATCCGCCGTTCGATCCGGCCGTGCCCGACCGCGAACTCGGCCGGGTCCGGCTGGAGGGGCGCACCGGGGCCGTCCATCACGGCTTCGTGGCCGGGCTGGAACCCGGCCTGCGCTACGGCCTGCGCGCGCATGGGCCCTGGGACCCGGCCACCGGCCATCGCTTCAATCCGGCCAAGCTGCTGCTCGATCCCTGGGCGACCCGGCTCGACCGGGTTGCCCCGCTCGCCCCGGAAATGTTCGACCGGCGCGCGGCGGGCGCCCCCCATGACGACGCCGACAGCGGGCCGATGGTCGCCAAGGCGGTGGTCGAGCCGGCCTTCGTGCCGCCATCGGCGGTGCCGCCGCCGGCGCTGCCGCGTCCTGCCTTCCGCTGGCGCGACGCGGTGGTCTACGAACTGCATGTGCGCGGCTTCACGCGGGCCCATCCGGACGTGCCGGAGGCGATCCGCGGCACCTTCGCGGGCCTCGCCCATCCGGCCGCGATCGCCCATCTGGTCCGGCTCGGGATCACGGCGGTCGAGATCATGCCGGCCGCGGCCTGGCTCGACGAACGCCACCTGGCCCCGCTCGGGCTGACCAACTACTGGGGCTACAACCCGATCGCGCTGTGCGCACCCGATCCGCGCCTGGCGCCGACCGGCTGGGCCGAGATCCGTGCCGCGACCGACGCGCTGCACGCGGCCGGCATCGCGGCGATCCTGGACGTGGTCCTGAACCACACGGGCGAGAGCGACCGCCTCGGGCCGACCGTCTCGCTGCGCGGGCTCGACAACGCCACCTGGTACCGGCTCGTGCCCGGCGCGCCGGCCGACTATCTGAACGACACCGGCTGCGGCAACATGCTGGCGCTGGACCGGTCGATCCCGCTCCGGCTGGCGCTCGATTCGCTGCGGCTCTGGGTCGCGCGCGGCGGCTTCGACGGCTTCCGCTACGATCTCGCCACCACCCTCGCCCGGCGCCCGGACGGCTTCGACCCGGACGCGCCGCTCCTCGCCGCGATCGCGCAGGATCCGCTGCTGCGCGACTGCGTCCACATCGCCGAGCCCTGGGACATCGGCCCGGGCGGGCACCAGCTCGGCCGCTTCCCCGACGCCTGGGGCGAGTGGAACGACCGCTACCGCGACACGGTGCGCCGCCTCTGGCGCGGCGACGGCGGGATGGTCGGTGCGCTGGCGACCCGCTTCGCCGGCTCCGCCGACATCTTCGCCGGCCGTTTCCGGCCGCTCTCGCGCAGCCTCAACTTCGTCACCGCCCATGACGGCTTCACGCTCGCCGATCTCGTCGCCCATGCCGGCAAGCACAACGGCGCCAATGGCGAAGACAATCGCGACGGCACCAACGACAATTCGTCCTGGAACCACGGCGTCGAGGGGGCGACCGGCGATCCCGCGATCCAGGCCGCGCGCCGGGGCGACGTGCGGGCTCTGCTCGCCACTCTGATCCTGTCGCGCGGCACGCCGATGCTCGCCATGGGCGACGAACTCGGCCGCAGCCAGGCCGGCAACAACAATGCCTATGCGCAGGACAATGCGCTGTCCTGGGTCGATTGGGGGGCCGCCGACCGGGACCTGGCCGCCTTCGCGGGCCACCTGATCGCGCTGCGCAAGGCCCATCCGGTGCTGACCCGCGAGGCGCCGCTGACCGGCGGGCCGGTCGACGAGACCGGAATTCCCGATGTGGTCTGGCTGCGGCCCGACGGCGGCGCGCTGGCCGACTGGGAATGGCAGGCGCCGGCCACCCGCGCCCTGGTCGCTGCGCTCTATGCGCCGGCGGAAGACGGCCGTCCGGCAAGCCGGGCCGTGGTCGTGCTGCATGCCGGGCCGGATCCGTTCGTGCTGACCCTGCCCGAGCCGCGCGAGGGCTTCGCCTGGACCCGCGCACTCGACACGGCCGACCCGGCCGCTGCGCCGGCTTCGGCCGGCTCCGGTCTCGCCGTCGCGCCGCGCTCGGTCGTGCTCGCGGTCGAGACCGTGGCGGAGGCGGGCGGAGGGGCGGGCATGCGCCGGCCCGCCGACGGCGCCGCGCTCGACCGGCTGGCCGCCGCTGCCGGCATCGCGCCGGACTGGTGGGACATCGACGGCCGCAATCACCGTGTTCCCGACGACACCCGCCGCGCCCTGCTCGCCGCGATGCGCCTGCCCGCGGGCACGACCGGAGAGGCGCGCGACAGCCTCGCCCGCCTGGTCGCGGAGACCAGCGCGCGCGACCTGCCGCTCGCCGTCACGGTCCGGGAGGGCGAGCCCGCGCGGCTGCGGCTCGGACCGGGGCTCGCCGAGAGCTTCCGGAGGCTCGATCTGGTGGTGGAGACCGAGGCGGGCGCGATCGAGACGATCGCGATCGCGCCGGGCGACGGCGTACGGGAGACCATCACGGCGGCCGACGGACGGCAGATCGCGACGCGGCTGGTGACGCTGCCGGCGCTGCCGCTCGGCCGCCATCGCATCCGGCTCGCCGACCGGCCCGAGATGGCCGCCCACTGGGCGGTCGTACCGGCGCGCTGCCACCAGCCGGAAGCGCTGACCGGCGGCGCGCGCCGCTTCGGCATCGCCGCCCATCTCTACACGCTGCGCCGGGCCGGCGACGCCGGCATCGGCGATTTCACCACGCTGGCGAGGCTGGCCGAACGGGCCGCCCACTATGGCGCGGCGACGATCGGCCTCAACCCGCTGCATGCCCTGTTCGAGACCGAGCCGGAGCGCGCCAGCCCCTACAGCCCGACCGACCGGCGCTTCCTCGATCCGCTCTACATCGACCTCGCCGCCCTGCCGGAGGCCCTGCTGACGCCGTCCGTCCGCGCCGCGCTCGACGCCGAGGCGGGGCTCCTCGCCGCGGCTTCGGCGCGCAGCGCGGTCGACTATGCCGGGCTGCGCGCGGCCAAGGTCCGGGTGCTGGCATTGGCTCACCAGGCTTTCGAGATTGCCGCGGCTACCGGCGGCGGCGGGCCGCTGGCTGCGGCCTTCGAGGATTTCGTCCGCGCCCAGGGACCGGCGCTGCAGCATTTCGCGCTGCATCAGGCGATCGTCGCGGCGACCGGCATCGACGACTGGCACGCCTGGCCGGCCGGCCTCACCCGGCCGGATGCCGCCGGCACGGCGGATTTCTCCGCCCGCCATAAAGGCCGGCTGCGCTTCGTCGCGTTCCAGCAATTCCTGGCCGACCGGCAGCTCGCCGAGGCCGACCGGCGCGCGCGTGCGGCCGGGCTGGCGCTCGGCTTCTATCGCGACCTGGCGGTCGGCTGCGCGCCCGACGGCGCCGAGGCCTGGTCGGAGCAGGACCGGCTGATGACCGGCGTCTCGATCGGCGCGCCGCCCGATCCCTTCTCGGCCGCCGGCCAGGTCTGGTGCCTGCCCGCGCCCGACCCGCTCGGCTTGGCGCGCGACGGCTATCGCGGCTTCGGCCAGCTGATCGCCGCCAACATGGCCCATGCCGGGGCGCTCCGGATCGACCATGTGCTTGGCCTGAGGCGCCTGTTCCTGGTGCCCGACGGCGCGACCGGGCGGGAGGGCGCCTATCTGGCGCAGCCGGCCGACGATCTCCTCGGCCATCTGGCGCTGGAGAGCCGGCGCGCCGGCACGCTGGTGGTCGGCGAGGATCTCGGCACCGTGCCCGAAGGCTTCCGCGAGCAGCTCGACCATGCCGGCCTGCTGTCCTATCGAGTGTTGTGGTTCGAGCGTGCGGGCGACGGCTTCGTGCCGCCGGAGCACTATCCGGCACGCGCGGCCGCCTGCGTCTCGACCCACGACCTGCCGACGCTGGCCGGCTGGTGGTCCGGCGCCGATATCGACGAGGACCTGGCGCTCGGCCGGCTCGCCGCTGACGCCGAATCCGCGGCGCGGGCACGGCGCGCGGCGGATCGGCAGCGCCTGGTCGCGATGCTGGCGGCGAGCAGGCATCTGGCCGCGCCGGTCGACCCGGAGGGGCCGTTCGGCCCCGCAATCGCGGCGGCCGTGCACGGCTATGTGGCGGCGACGCCGTCGGTTCTGGCCCTCGTCCAGGCCGACGATCTCGCCGGCGAGACCGCGGCCGTCAACCTGCCGGGAACCGATCGCGAGCGCCCCAACTGGCGCCGCCGCCTGGCGCTGCCGGTCGAGCATCTGTTCGAATCGGAGCTGGCCCGGGCGATCCTCGACCGCATGGCGGATCGCCGGGCCTGACCTATTGGGCTTGCGGCGCGCCGGGCCGGCGCCATTTGTGGCGGTCGGGCCGGGGCGATATAGTTCGCCGGCCTTATGCCGCAGGAGTCGCCGCCATGGCCTTCGTCGAGGACGATCGCCCCAAGAAGAAGCTCAGCCACGAGATCGGGCAGGATCTGTCGCTGCTCTCGGTCGGCGACCTGGAGGAGCGTATCGCGCTGCTGCAGGCCGAGATCCTGCGCCTGGAGGAGGCCGTCAAGGCCCGTCACCGGACCCGTTCGGCGGCCGATTCGGTCTTCAAGATATGACGCACCCGGCGCGGGACCGCGCCATGGCAGAGACTTCGCGGGACCGCGCCATGGCAGAGACTTCGCGGGACCGCGCCATGGCAGAGACTTCGCGGGACCGCGCCATGGAAGAGTCTTTGCGCGAGCCCGCCATCGCGGCGAAGTCGCCGGAGCCCGCCCTCGAGGCTTCGGGGGAACTCGGCCCGGAAGCGGCCCCGCGCGAAGGCGGCGGAGTGGAAGCCTCCCGCGCGCCCGGCGTGCCGGCGCGGGTCGCCGTGACCGGGCTGAAGCTGGCCGATTTCCGCAACTACGCGGCGCTGTCGCTCGACCTCGACGAACGCCATGTCGTGCTGGCCGGCGATAACGGTGCCGGCAAGACCAACCTGATCGAGGCGGTGTCGCTGCTCTCGCCGGGGCGCGGCCTCAGGCGGGCGACACTCGACGAGATGGCCCGCACCGGTGCCGGCGGCACCTTCGCGGTCGCTGCCGTTCTGGACGGACCGGACGGGGCGGTCCGGATCGGCACCGGCGTGACCGAGCCGGATGCGGCGGCGGGCGAGCGCAGCCGGCGCGTGCGCATCGACGGCACGGCGCAGAAGAGCGCCGAGGCCATGCTCGATCATATCCGCGTGCTCTGGCTGACACCGGCCTCCGACGGGCTGTTCACCGGCCCGGCCTCGGAGCGCCGCCGCTTTCTCGACCGGCTCGTGCTGGCGCTCGATCCGGCCCACGGCACCCGCGTGGCCGCCTTCGAGCGGGCCATGCGCGGGCGCAACCGGCTCATCGAGGAGGGCATGCGCGATCCCGGCTGGCTCGACGCGATCGAGGCGCAGATGGCCGAACTCGGCTCGGCCATCGCGGCGGCGCGGGTCGAGGCGGTCGCGTGCCTCGCCGGGCTGATCGCGGCGACGCGCGAGGATCACGGCGCCTTCCCGCATGCCGAACTGGCGCTCGAAGGCGAGATCGAGGCGCTGGCCGCGGCCTCCGGGCCGGCCGGCGTGGTCGAGGACCGCTACCGCGCCATCCTGGCCGGTGCGCGCGAGCGCGACCGGGCGGCCGGCCGGACGCTCGACGGGCCGCACCGGGCCGATCTCAGGGTCCTGCACGGGCCGAAGCAGATGCCGGCCGAGCTGTCCTCGACCGGCGAGCAGAAGGCGCTGCTGCTCGGCCTCGTGCTCGCCCATGCGCGCCTCGTCGGCGCCACCGTCGGCCGCGCGCCGCTGCTGCTGCTCGACGAGGTCGCGGCCCATCTCGACGGCCGGCGCCGGGCGGCGCTGTTCGACGTGCTCGACAGTCTCGGCGGCCAGTGCTGGCTGACCGGCACCGATGCGGCCGTCTTCGCGCCGCTCGGGGCCCGCGCGCAGGTGTTCGAAGTCGCCGCCGGCCGCGTGCTACCGGGCGCGGGGTCGACGCGATGAAGGGGCCGGCGCGATGACGGGGCCGAAGCGATGACGGGGCCGGCCGGACCGGGCGGAGCGTCGCCCGAGCATGCGGTCGGCCGCTATCTGGAGCCGATGCGGCGGGCGATCCGCGGCGGCCTCGCGCGGCTGCCGGCGCCGCTCGCCGAATTCATCCTGTTCGGTCTGAAGCAGGCCTGGGCCTGCCTGTTCGCCGCGATCATGCTGGCGCTCCTGATCGGGACCAAGCTGATCTGGGATCCGGCCTGGCCGATCCACCGCTACGACGCGCTGTTCGTCGCCGCGCTCCTGGTCCAGGTCGCCATGCTGGCCTTCCGGATGGAGAGCTTCGACGAGTTGAAGGTGATCCTCGTCTATCACGTCGTCGGCACGATCATGGAGATCTTCAAGACCCACATGGGGTCGTGGTCCTATCCGGAGGCGGCGTGGATCCGGATCGAGGGCGTGCCGCTGTTCACCGGCTTCATGTATGGCTGCGTCGGCAGCTACATGGCGCGCGCGATCCGCATCTTCGACATGCGCTTCACCCACTATCCGCCGCTCTGGGCGACCGCGCTGCTGGCCGCCGCGATCTACGCCAACTTCTTCACCCACCACGTCTTCGTCGACCTGCGCTGGGCCCTGTTCGCCTGGACCTTCCTGCTGTTCTGGCGGGTGCGCATCTATTTCACCACCGACCGGCGCCCGCTCTGGATGCCGCTGCTGATCGCCGCCTTCCTGACCGCCTGCTTCCTCTGGGTGGCGGAGAATGTCGGGACGATCACCGGCACCTGGCTCTATCCGGGCCAGCACGGCGCCTGGAAACCGGTCTCCTTCTCCAAGCTCGGATCGTGGTATCTGCTTCTCGTGATCAGTTTCGTGCTGGTCACGCTGGTCAACCGGCCCATGCCGCCCGACGACACCCGTGAGGTGTGACCGGGCCGAGACCGGACAGGATCGCACCGGAGAGGGAACGCCATGGAACCGACCGCGCTCGCCGCCTTCGCGCTGGCCCTGACGCTGGCCGCCGCCTCGCCCGGCCCCGGCATCGCGGCGGTGGTTGCCCGCGCACTCGGCGTCGGCTTCCGCGGCGCGGTGCCGATGGTGCTGGGTCTGGTGTTCGGCGATCTGGTCTACTTGAGCTTCGCCGCCTTCGGGCTGGCCGCCCTGGCGGCCTCGTTCGGAACCGTCTTCCTGGCGGTGAAATATGCCGGCGCGGCCTATCTGATCTGGCTGGCCGTCCGGCTGTGGCGGGCCGAGCCGAGCGCGCAGGCGGTCGGTGCGGTGGCGACCGGGCGGCCCTGGCGGACCTTCCTGGCCGGATTGTCGGTGACGCTCGGCAATCCGAAGGTGATGGTCTTCTATCTGGCGCTGCTGCCGAGCCTGATCGATCTCGAACGCCTGACCGCGCTCGGCTTCGCCGAACTGATCGCGGTGGTCATCGTCGTGCTGCTGGTCGTCGTCGGCGGCTATGCGGCCGCCGCCGCGCGGGCGCGCGACCTGTTCCGCAGCCCGCGCGCCATGAAGCTGATGAATCGCGGCGCCGGAACCATGATGGCCGGCGCCGCCGTCGCGGTGGTGGCGAAGTAGACGGCGCCCCCGAACGGCGCGGCCGCGAAACAGTGCGGCCGTGATCCGGCCGGTGCCCTGGGGGCGACCGGCCGGGTGCGGATCAGGCGCGCAAGGCCGCGCCGGTCGCCTTGGCGACGGCGGCGACGATCTTCTTGGCGACCGCGTCGATCTCCGCGTCGGTCATGGTCTTGCCCTGCGGCTGCAGGGTGACCTCGACGGCGACCGACTTGCGGTTCTCGCCGAGGGCGGCACCGCGGAACACGTCGAACACCGCCACGTCGGCGACCAGGGCCTTGTCGACATTGCGGGTCGCCTTGACGATCCGGTCGGCCTCGACGGCCTCCTCGACCACGAAGGCGAAGTCGCGCCGGACCGGCAGGAGATCGGCCACCGCCAGCGCACCCTTGGAGCGGGTCGGCCGCGCCTTCGGCTCCGGGATGGCATCGAGATCGATCTCGAAGGCGACCAGCGGGCCGGACACGTCGAGCGCTTCCAGCGTGCGCGGATGCAGTTCGCCGAAGGCGGCGATCACATTCTGCGGGCCGAGCTGGAGCACGGCCGAGCGGCCGGGATGGAACCAGCCGGGTGCGGTCCGGGCGAGCTGCATGCGCTCGACCGGCGCGCCGAGCGCCTCCAGCACCGCGACGGCATCCGCCTTGGCGTCGAGCCACGAGGCATCCGGGGCGGCACCGGTCCAGTGCCGGCCGGCGCCGGTCATGACCGCATTGCCGCGCCGGATGCCGGAGATCAGCATGCGCTGGTCCTTCGGCCGGTCGCCGCGGAAGGCCTGGCCGACCTCGAACAGCGCGACATCGCCGATGCCCCGGTCGGCATTGCGCTGCGCGGCGGTGATCAGCCCGGCGAGCAGGCTCGGCCGCATGTCGGAGAGATCGGACGCGATCGGGTTGGCGAGCGCCAGTTCCGGCTTGCCGCCGCCGAACAGCTCGGCCTGCGCCTTCGACACGAAGGACCAGGTGACGGCCTCCAGCATGCCGCGCGCGGCGAGCGTGCGGCGCGCCTTCGACCGGCGGATCTGCGCCGTCGTCAGCACGCGCGCGCCGACCGAGCCGGCCCGGTCGAGCGGCTTCAGCGGCACCTTGTCGAGGCCGTGGATGCGGACGATCTCCTCGACCAGGTCGGCCTTGCCGTGGATGTCGTTGCGCCAGGACGGCGGCGAGACGCGGAACTCGTCGCTGACCGAGACGACCAGGAAGCCGAGCCGTTCCAGGATGTGCTTGACCTCGATCCAGTGCAGGTCGAGCCCGGAGAGCCGCTTGACCTCGGCGAGCGGGAAGCGGATGACGCGGTCGGTCTCCGGCGGAGTGCCGACCCTGACCACCTCGGACGGCTCGCCGCCGCACAGGTCCATGACCATGCGGGTGGCCAGCTCGATGCCGGGGCCGAGATAGGCCGGATCGACGCCGCGCTCGAAGCGGTAGCGCGCGTCCGACACGATGCCGGTGCGCCGGCCGGTCTCGGCGGTCTTCAGCGGGTCGAAATAGGCGCATTCGATGAAGACGTTGCGGGTCTCCTCGCTGCAGCCGGTGTCCTCGCCGCCCATGATGCCGCCGAAGCCGAGCACGGCCCGGTCGTCCGCGATCACGCACATGCGCGGGTCGACCGCATAGGTCTTGCCGTCGAGCGCCAGGAAGCTTTCGCCGTCGCGGCCGAGGCGGGCCCGGATCGTGCCGGTCAGCTTGTCGGCGTCATAGACGTGCAGCGGGCGGCCCTGGTCGAGCGAGATGTAGTTGGTGATGTCGACCAGCGCGTTGATCGGCCGGAGCCCGACCGCGCGCAGGCGCTTCTGCATCCAGTCCGGGCTCGGCCCGTTCTTCACGCCGCGCACCGTGCGGCCGTAGAAGGCCGGGCAGACCACCGGTCCCTCGGCCGGAAATTCGAGCGCGACCGCCTGCGGCGAGACGAACAGGCCCTTGATCGGCCGGCTCGGCTCCGGCTTCAGCGTGCCGAGATCGGCGGCGGCCAGATCGCGCGCGATGCCGCGCACGCCCGTGCAGTCGGCCCGGTTCGGCGTCAGCGAGACGTCGATCACCGGATCGTCGAGATCCGCATAGGCGACGTAGGACATGCCGACCGGCGCATCGGCCGGCAGCTCGATGATGCCGTCATGGTCCTCGGACAGTTGTAGCTCGGCGGCCGAACACAGCATGCCGCGGCTTTCCACGCCGCGGATCGTGCCGACCCCGAGGGTGATGTCCTTGCCGGGAATGTAGGTGCCGGGCGGCGAGAAGACCGACTTCATGCCGGTGCGCGCATTGGGGGCGCCGCAGACGACCTGGACGGGCTCGCCCTCGCCGGTATCGACCATGCACACCCGCAGCCGGTCGGCATTGGGGTGCTGCACGGCGGAGACCACATAGGCGACCGTGAACGGCCGGAGCTGCTTGGCCTTGTCCTCGACGCCCTCGACCTCGAGGCCGACGGCGGTCAGCGCCTCGACGATCTGATCGAGCGAGGCGCCCGTGTCGAGATGGTCCTTGAGCCAGGAAAGCGTGAATTTCATGGGAGGCCCGTACTTTGTGCCGCGTCAGGAGCGCGACTTGAGCAGGAGGAGCGTGGCGAGTTCGGTGCGCAGGTTCGGATCCAGGTTCCTGACCTGGATCGTGGCCTGCAATGCCGTCATCACGAGCGAAAAGACGTCGTTGCGGGAGAGACGGAACGGGCGCGGATCGTAGTCGGCCGCGTGCCGTTCCTCTTGAAGCTGGATGAAAGCCGTACTGATCTGGTCGACTTCCTGCGAGAGTGCCCGCGTCGTAGCCCGGCGCAGTTCGTCCCGCGCCTTGGTGTGATCGAGCGCACGATAGACCCGCAGCCAGGCCTCCGAATGCCGCTTGCCGCTGCCCACCAGTTGGTCCGCGTTCGACCGGCACAGGGCGTGGAACAACGCATAGTAGGCCGAACTGACCGCGCGCCGCAGGTCCGCCTGCCGCGGAGGACCCTTCTTCAACGCGAGGTCGCGCGCCGCTTCGAGGATATGAAGCGAGTTCATTCCTCGTCCTCGTCGACGGCAAACTCCTCGCCCGGGCTTCGATATCTCAGATAGGCGACGCGATCGTCGCCGTTCTGGCGCAGGACATCGTTGATGGCGACCATCGCGTTCAGGAAGATGTCGCCTTCGAGCCGGATCGGCAGACTGTGGTGCGAGGTCACGTAGACCGCCGGGGCGCCGACGAAGTCGTGCCCGGACTCCGCCTCGATATGGTCGAAACCGAACGGACCCAGAATCTCCCGCAATTTGGGAGATGCCAGTTTGACGATGTCTGCGTCCTTCAACATGGGTTCATCCCCCAGGCGGCGGTGACGGATCAACCTACTGCGCGCTCAGGCCCCCGAACAGGGTCGGCAGGTCGAGCGGGCGGAAGCCGTAGTGGCGGATCCAGCGGGCGTCGGCGTCGAAGAAGGCGCGCAGGTCGGGCATGCCGTATTTCAGCATGGCGATGCGGTCGATGCCCATGCCCCAGGCGAAGCCCTGATACTCGTCGGGATCGATGCCGCCGAATTTCAGCACGTTCGGATGGATCATGCCGCAGCCGAGGATCTCCAGCCAGTCGTCGCCCTCGCCGAACTTGATCTCCGGCCCGGACCGGTCGCAGCGGATGTCGACCTCCATGGACGGCTCCGTGAACGGGAAGAAGCTCGGCCGGAAGCGCATCTCGACATGGTCGACCTCGAAGAAGGCCCTGCAGAATTCCTGCAGCACCCACTTCATCGTGCCGATCGTCGAGGTCTTGTCGATGACCAGCCCCTCGACCTGATGGAACATCGGCGTGTGGGTCTGGTCGCTGTCGCAGCGGTAGGTCCGGCCCGGGATGATCACGCGGATCGGCGGCTTCTCGGTCTCCATGGTGCGGATCTGCACCGGCGAGGTGTGGGTGCGCAGCAGCTTGCGCTCGCCGTTGGCGTCCGGATGGAAGAAGAAGGTGTCGTGCATCTCCCGCGCCGGATGGCCGACGGGGAAGTTCAGCGCGGTGAAGTTGTAGTAGTCGGTCTCCACGTCCGGACCCTCGGCGACGCGGAAGCCCATGTCGGCGAAGATGGCGGTGAGTTCGTCGACCACCTGGCTGATCGGGTGGATGCGGCCCTCGCCGGCCGGGTTCGGGCGCGCCGGCAGGGTCACGTCGACGGTCTCGCGGGCCAGTCGCTCGGCCAGCGCGGCGTCCTTCAAGACGACGCGGCGGGTGGCGAGCGCTTCGCTGACGCGGTCCTTGACGGCGTTGATGGCGGCGCCGGCGGCCTTGCGTTCGTCCGGCGCCAGCGCACCCAGCGTCTTCATCCGCTCGGAGATGGAGCCCTTCTTGCCGAGCGCGGCGACGCGGACGGCTTCCAGCGCGGCCTCGTCGGCGGCCGCCCCGATATCCGTCAGGATGGCTTCCTCGACCTTGGCGAGATCGATGTCTTCGGTGACGCTCATGGCGCGTTTCCCGTGTGGCCGGGCCTGCCGGCGGAAGTGGAAGGGTGGCGCAAACGAAAAGCCCCGCCGTTGGGCGGGGCTTCGACGGGTCTCAAGAGACCCGGGATCGAGAGGAGGTCCGATCCGGCTTCGACGCGTCCCGCGATCAGGCCGCGAGGGCGGCCTGCGCCTTGGCAACCAGGGCCTGGAACGCGTCCGGCTCGTGGATGGCGAGGTCCGACAGGACCTTGCGATCGACCTCGACGCCGGCCTTGTTCAGGCCGTCGATAAATCGGCTGTAGTTCATGTTCCAGTCGATCGCCCGAACCGCGGCGTTGATGCGCTGGATCCAGAGAGCCCGGAAATTGCGCTTCTTGTTGCGGCGGTCGCGATAGGCATACTGCATGCCCTTGTCGACGGCCGCCTTGGCGGTGCGGATGGTATTCTTGCGGCGGCCATAGTAGCCCTTGGCGGCCTTCAGAACCTTCTTATGCTTGGCGTGAGCGGTGACACCGCGCTTAACACGAGCCATGTCGTCAATCCTTTATCGGAAGAGGTCGGTGTCCGTTCACGCGTAGGGCATGAACTTGCGGATGATCTTCGCATCGCTCTCGCAGAGCACCGTGGTGCCGCGGGCGTTGCGCACGAACTTCGCAGTGCGCTTGATCATGCCGTGACGCTTGCCGGCCTGCTGGACCTTGACGTGACGGTTGGCGGTGAGCTTGAAGCGCTTCTTGGCGCCGCTCTTGGTCTTCATCTTGGGCATTTGGCTCTCGCATGTTGCGGAAGACGGTCGTGGCGAAGCGACGCTTCGCCGGAGCGCGCGGCCGGCGCCTGTCGGCACACCGCGCGTGAACCCCCGTCATCCTGAGTTGATCTGGGTTCGAGCCTTCATGAACCGACACGGCATGCCCTTACGCCGGCCTGTTCGAGAGACGGGGCGGGTTATAGGGGCAGAGACGGAAAAATGCAACGGGCCGTGTCGCGGCGACGCGTGGCCGCGACCGGTCGGTACGGACGCGGCACGATCGGGATATTTCAATCTTCAAACGTCGTCGGATCGGCAAGGCATTGCCGCCCGAGTGCCCGATGGGCGGCAAGAAGGGCAAGAAATTTCCGCCGATCCGGGTCAGTCTTGCCTCAACCCATCAGGAGACCCCGCGTGACCGCCCTGACCCGACAGGATTGCCTCGCCCTCGATGCCGCCGATCCGCTCGCCAGCCTGCGCGATCGCTTCGATCTGCCGGAGGGCGTGATCTATCTCGACGGCAATTCGCTCGGCGCCCTGCCGAAGGGGGTGGCGGAGCGGGTCGAGCAGGTCGTGCGCTTGGAATGGGGGCGCGACCTGATCCGCTCCTGGAACACGGCCGACTGGTACGGCGCGCCCGGCCGGGTCGGCGCCAAGCTCGCTCCGCTCCTCGGCGCCCGGCCGAACGAGGTGACCATCACCGACACCATCTCGGTCAATCTCTACAAGCTGCTCGTCGCCGCGGTGCGGATGCGGCCGGGGCGCTCGCGCATCCTGTGCGAGGCCGGCAACTTCCCGTCCGACAACCATATCGTGGATTCGGTCGCCCGCCAGTTCGGCCTGGAGGTCGTGGCTGTGCCTGCAGGCGAGATCGCGGCGGCGGTCGACGGCACGGTGGCGGTCGCGACCCTCAGCCACGTCAACTACCGCAGCGCGTTGATGCAGGACATGGGCGCGGTCACCGAGGCGATCCACCGGGCCGGCGCGCTGGCGGTCTGGGACCTCGCCCATTCCTCCGGGGCGGTCCGGCTCGACCTCGACGGCACCGGCGCCGACTTCGCGGTCGGCTGCGGCTACAAGTATCTCAACGGCGGTCCCGGCGCGCCGAGCCATATCTTCGTCGCCGAACGCCACCAGGCGGCCTTCGACCAGCCGCTGACCGGCTGGTTCGCCCATGCGGCGCCGTTCCGCTTCGACCCCGGCTTCGCGCGCGCCGACGGCATCCGGGCCGCGCTCTGCTCGACCCCGCAGATGCTCTCGCTGATCGCGCTGGAAGCCGCGCTCGACGCCTTCGCGGGCGTCGACATGGGCGCGCTCGAAGCCAAGGGCCGGGCGCTCGGCGATCTCCTGATCCGCTTCCACGACGAGCGTCTCGCCCGCTTCGGCAGCGCGGTGGCGAGCCCGCGCGAGACGGCGCGGCGCGGCAGCCATGTTTCGATCGCCCTCGACGGCGGCTTCCCGGTCATGGCGCGGCTGATCGAGCGCGGCATCATCGGCGACTTCCGCGCGCCCGACATCCTGCGCTTCGGCTTTGCGCCGCTCTACCTGCGCTTCGTCGACATCTACGACGCGGCCGAGGCGCTCGAAGCCATCCTGGCTGCGGACGACTGGCGCGATGCACCCGTCGCGACGGGCGCCGTCACCTGATCCGCCGATCGCCTCTCCCGATGCCGATCCTCTCCCGCCGAGACCGAGCCGAGCCCCCATGACCGAAGCCACCGAGACCGCCGCCGGGCGCTGGCACGATGCCAAGCTCGATTTCACCCGGGACATGTCCTATGCGGACTATCTCGATCTCGACCGCATTCTCGCCGCCCAGCATCCGCTCTCGCCGGACCGCAACGAACTGCTGTTCATCATCCAGCACCAGACCTCCGAGCTCTGGATGCGGCTGATGCTGCACGAACTCGACGGCGCGATGGCGATGGTCCGCGACGACAAGCTGCCGCCGGCCTTCAAGATGCTGGCCCGCGTCTCGCGCATCATGGCGCAGCTCGTCTCCGCCTGGGACGTGCTGGCGACCATGACGCCCTCGGAATACAGCGCCATCCGGCCCTATCTGGCAGCCAGTTCCGGCTTCCAGTCCTTCCAGTACCGCACCATTGAGTTCCGGCTCGGCAACAAGAATGCCGCCATGCTGTCCCCGCACCGGCACCGCCCCGACCGGCTGGCCATGGTCGAGGCGGCGTTTGCCGAGCCGTCTCTTTATGATGAGGCCGTCCGCCTGCTCGCCCGGCGCGGTTTCGCGATCGACCCGGCGCTGCTGGAGCGCGACTGGCGCCAGCCGAAGCCCGACGACGACGGCGTGGCGGCCGCGTGGACGGCGATCTACCGCGATCCGGAGCGCCATTTCGACCTCTACGAACTGGCCGAGGAACTGGTCGACCTGGAGGACGCCTTCCGGCTCTGGCGCTTCCGCCACCTGACCACCGTCGAACGGATCATCGGCCTGAAGCGCGGCACGGGCGGCACCGTCGGGACCGGCTATCTGCGCAAGATGCTGGATGTGGTCCTGTTCCCGGAGCTCTGGCGGCTCAGGACCGAACTCTGAGAGGTGGTTTCCCGGGCAGCGGTTTGTGCCTTAGGATGGCGGCCGTCGGGCAAATTCTTTCCACCTTGGCGGTTTCGCCAGACCGGAATCTGCGCCGACGGCTGCTGCACCCGGCGAGGTCCGATGTCCGACCGAATCGCGAAGGCCCGCCCGCGTCCCGGCGGGACCGACCGGCCCGCCGCCGAAGCGGCGGGCGACCTGAGCAAGGCCGACCGGATCATCCTGCAATCCCTGCAGGAGGATGCCCGGCTGACGACGGCGGAACTGGCCGAGCGGATCGTGATGTCCACGTCGCCCTGCTGGCGTCGCGTCAAGCGGCTCGAGGAGGACGGCTACATCACCGGCTATCACGCGGTGGTCGATGCCAAGAAGCTCGGCTACGGCGTCGCCGCCTATGTGCTGGTCGGCACCGAGAGCACCCACGAAGCCGACACCAACACCTTCGAGGAGGCCGTCCGGGCGATGCCGGAGGTGCTGTTCTGCTACGGCGTCTCCGGTTCGGACGACTACATCCTGCATGTCATCGCGCGCGATCTCGACGACTTCTACGAGAGCGTTTTCAACCGCATCCGCCGCTTGCCCCTGGTCAAGCGCACCCAGACCATGTTCGCCATGAAGACCGTCAAGGCTTCGCTGGCGGTACCGGTCGCGCCCTGATCCTCCGGCCTCCCCGGCACCCCCTCAGACCCCCGACCAGGAGACTGCCATGACCGACGATCCCGAATTCTGGGAACGGGAACTCAACCCTCGCGTCGCCGTTCCGAATGCCGTCGAGACCTATGGCGAATGGCCGAAATGGGCGGCCGCCACGCGCGCGGCGCGCCCGCACCGGGCCAATATCTCCTATGGTCCGCACCCGCGCGATCTGATGGACATCTTCCCGGCGGCCGAGCCGAAGGGCACCGTCGTGTTCATCCACGGCGGCTACTGGCGCGCCTTCTCCAAGGACGATTTCTCCTGGGTCGCCGAGGGCTTCGTCGATCTCGGCTACACCACCGTCATCCTCAACTATCCGCTCTGTCCGCAGGCGACGCTGCGCGAGATCGTCGATTCCACCCGACGCGGCCTCAAGGTGCTGATCGGCGAAGAACTGGGCACGGCCGAGCGCGACCGGATCGTCGTCACGGGCCATTCGGCCGGCGGATATCTGACGGCGCTGGCGCTGGCCACCGACTGGACGGCGATGGGGCTGCCGCGCGACCCGTTCCGCGGTGCCGTGCCGATCTCCGGCGTGTTCGAACTGGCGCCGCTGATCCACACCACCATGAATGCGGCCATCGGCCTCGACGAGGCGGAAGCGCTGGCCCTCAGCCTGTCCGGGACGCCGCCGAAGAGCCGCGCCAAATTGACGCTGGCGGTCGGCGGGCTGGAATCGGTGGAGTTCCATCGCCAGAGCGAGGCGCTCGCCCTGGCCTGGAGCGGTCTCGGGCCGAAGCTCCTCGACCTCGCCGACCGCAACCATTTCACGATCCTGGACGACCTGCGCATGCCGGGCAGTCCCCTGCATCGGGCCATCCTGGAAACGCTGGACTAGACAAGGGTCGATCGGAGCCGCCCGCTCCGGCCGGCCGGACCGCGTCTCAGCTGGCGCGGGCGATCGCTTCGCGGACCGGACGCATGACGAGATCGCCGTGAGCGTCGATCTCGCCGTCCGGTCCGGTCGACAACTCGCTCGTTCCCTGATCGAGGAGACGGGCCGCCAGATCCTGCGGCGGCATCGGCTTGCCGAACAGGTAGCCCTGGCCGTAGACGCAGCCGGCCGCCCGCACCACCGCCAGTTCGGCCGGGGTCTCGATCCCCTCGGCGACGGTCTCGATGCCGAGAGTGCGGCCGAGGCCGCCGATCGCATGCAGGATCGCCTCGCCGTCGGGGCGATCGGAGCCGTCGCGCAGGAACGACTTGTCGATCTTGATCTGGTCGAAGCGGAACCGGCGCAGGTAGCTCAGCGAGGAATAGCCGGTACCGAAGTCGTCGAGCGAGAAGCGCACACCGAGCGTGCGCAGCGTGTTCATCACGTCGAGAGCCACGTTCTCCTCGAACAGCACCGTCTCGGTCATCTCCAATTCCAGCCGGCGGGCCGCCAGACCGGTCGAGGCGA
This sequence comes from Prosthecodimorpha staleyi, assembly GCF_018729455.1. Lineage (NCBI taxonomy): Bacteria > Pseudomonadati > Pseudomonadota > Alphaproteobacteria > Hyphomicrobiales > Ancalomicrobiaceae > Prosthecodimorpha > Prosthecodimorpha staleyi. The sequence continues at coordinate 157,979 of NZ_JAHHZF010000013.1, forward strand.
GAGCCCTCACGATGGTCGGTACCAGGCCCTGGCTCTTCAACTGGGCCGCGGACAGGTTGACAGACAGGGAGATCTCGGTCGGCCAGGTCGCCGCCTCGCGGCAGGCTGCGCGCAGCACCCACTCGCCGAGCGGCACGATCAGGCCGCTTTCCTCCGCGATCGGCACGAAGGTCTCGGGCGAGACCCAGCCGAAATCCGGGTGGTTCCAGCGCAGCAGGGCCTCGGCGGCGACGATGCGCTGCGTCTCGATGTCCACGATCGGCTGATAGCGCAGTTCGAGCTTGTCCTGGGCCAACGCCTTCTTCAGGTCGGCCTCCAGCGCGCGCCGCTCCAGAAGGCGCTGGTCCATGCCGAAGTCGAACACGCTGTAGAGCCGGCGGCCGGCCGCCTTGGCCTCGTAGAGCGCCGTGTCAGCACGCCGGATCAGGGTCTGCGGCTCCAGGCCGTGATCCGGCGCCATCGCGATGCCCACGCTGGTGCCGATCTCGACCATCGTTCCGGACACCCGATAGGGCTCGCTCAGTTCGGCGATCAACTGGGTTGCCATGGCGCGCAGCGCCGATTCGTCCTCGACTGGGTAGACTGCGATGGCGAATTCGTCGCCGCCGAAACGTGCCGCGAGCCCGCGCGGGCCGCAGACCCGCAAGGCCCGCCGAGCGACTTCGCGCAGCAGTTCGTCACCGGCGGCGTGGCCGTGCAGGTCGTTCACCTGCTTGAAGCGGTCGAGGTCGAAACTGATGACGCCGAGACATCCGCCGGTCGACCGGATGGTCTCCAGGCCGGTGGCCAGATAGCTCGTCAGGCTCGACCGGTTGGGCAATCCGGTCAATCCGTCATGGCGGGCCAGAAACTCAAGCTGGGCCTGCGTCCGGCGGCGTTCGGTGATGTCTTCGTGGGTCGAAACCCAGCCGCCCTCCGGCAGGGGCTGCCGGTGGACCTCGAAGAAGCGGCCGTCGGCGAGCCGGAGATAGACGGTCTCGGCCCCGCCCTTCAACCTGAATTCGCTGAGATGCAGCCCGGCCTCGGCGTCGCAGATGCCGTTCGCGACATAGTGTTCGATCATCGCCTTCACGTCCGTCCCGGGGACGGGGTCGGGATCGGTGAAGCCGTACATGGCCGCGAAGCGTCGGTTGCAGACCACGAGGCGGCCGTCGCTGTCGAACAGGGTCAGGCCTTCACGCATGTTCTCCAGCGCGGCCGCGAAGCGGGCGCTCTGAATGCGGGCATCGGATTCCCGGTGCTGCAAAAGGCGGTTCTGGTCGGTCAACTCGGCATTGGCGCCCTCTAGCGCCGCATGGGCCTCCTCTAGCTGGGTCGTGGTCTCGGCCAGATTGCCGGCGAGCCGACTCAGCGCCACATGGGCCCCGCCCAGGAGAGTGTTCTGCCGCCACAGGAGGGCGATCATGTATCCGGCCAACACCATGATGCAGACGACGACGCCCACGAAGCTGCGCTGCAGAAGCTTGAGGTTGTCGGCATATTGCGCGTTCAGCGTTGCGGCGCGGCGGTTGGTGGTTCCGACGATACTGAAGATGCTGGGGGTGAGGGCGTCGAAGCGCTGTCCGGCGGCGGCGATGGCGGCCGGATCGTCGAGATGCTCCAAGAGCGGCTCGAGGCGGCCGATCGTGTCGGCCAGTTCCTCGACCGTCCCGATCGGACCGAAGTCGTCGTCGAAGATGGCGCGCGCCGGGCCGTGCGCCAGACGGTCGAACGCGCGCTTGACGGACCGATAGGCGTTGCGGACATCGACCTCCAGGGCCGAACCCTCGCCCAGGCGCAGGCTCGCCAGAGCCTGCTGGAACCTGAACATTTCGACCATGGCTTCGGACAGTGTGCCGACCGTCGCGAAGTCGTTTCGATCGCGATTGGTGTCGCGATACTGGCTGATCGTCAGCGCCAGCGTGATGGCAGCGACCAGCAGTCCGCCGAGGGACAGCGCGAGGGCCGACTTCAACAGTCGGTTTCGCCTGGTATCGCTTCCCAACATGCCCTCTGCCCGCTCCTGCCGCCGCCTGAAGATCGATCCTAGATGGAAAGCCCTGACGATTTGGTAAAAGGGTGGCGGCAAGGCTATCCCGCCATGGATTGCAGTATGCGAGGGCAATATTCTTCAGTTTTTCTCCAGTCGATCCGGGAAGAGCGCTGCGAGACTGTCCCGTTTGGCAGGTACCAGACCCCGCTCCGTGATCAGTCCGGTAACAAGGCGGGCCGGTGTGACATCGAATGCATAGTTTGCAACGGGCGTACCGTCCGGAACGATCCTTACCGTCTCGATGCGCCCGTCTTCGGCGCGGCCGGATATATGCGTAACCTCGAAACCATGGCGCTGCTCGATCGGGATTTCCCTGAGACCGTCGCCGACCGAGAAGTCGATGGTTGGGGAAGGCAGGGCGACATAGAATGGAACGCCGTTGTCCCGCGCGGCCAGCGCCTTCAGGTAGGTGCCGATCTTGTTGGCGACATCGCCCGTGGCGGTGGTCCGGTCGGTTCCGACGATCACGGCGTCGACCTGTCCGTGCTGCATCAGATGGCCGCCGGTATTGTCCGGCACGACCGTGTGCGGCACGCCGTGATGGCCGAGTTCCCAGGCGGTCAGGAAGGCGCCCTGATTGCGCGGCCGGGTCTCGTCGACCCAGACATGGACCGGCAGGCCGGCATCGTGCGCCATGTAGATCGGCGCCGTGGCGGTGCCCCAGTCGACGGTGGCCAGCCAGCCCGCATTGCAGTGGGTCAGGATGTTGAGCGGCCCGCCGCCCGGCTTGGCGCGGAGCAGGTCCTCCAGGACGGCGAGGCCGTGGCGGCCGATCGCGGCATTGATGGCGACATCCTCGTCGGCGATCTCGGCCGCCGCCGCATAGGCCGCATCGCAGCGTGCCGAGGGCGGCAGGTCGGCGAGGATGCCGCGGACCTCGTCGAGCGCCCAGCGCAGGTTGACGGCGGTCGGGCGGGTCCGGATCAGGCGGTCATAGGCGGTGCGCAGGGCCGCGTCGTCGGCTTGGTCGCGCATGGCCAGCGCCATGCCGTAGGCGGCGGTCGCGCCGATCAGCGGGGCGCCGCGCACCACCATGGTCTCGATGGCCTGCGCGGCATCCTCCAGCGTGCGTAGCGTCACCGTCTCGAAGCGATGCGGCAGCCGGGTCTGGTCGATCGCCGTCACATCGCCGGCATGAGCCTCGGTCCAGAGGGTCCGGTAGTGCTGGCCGTCGACATTCATGGTCCGCTCCCGCTCAGCCGAGACGGCGATCGTATTCCAGCACGGCCTCCAGGAGAACCTGCGCGCCGGCGGCGCATTCCTCGAAGGTGGTCGATTCGGCCTCGTTGTGGCTGATGCCGCCGGCGCAGGGCACGAAGATCATGGTGGTCGGCGCGACGCGGGCCACATAGGCGGCATCGTGGCCGGCGCCCGAGACCATGTCGCGGCTCTCGAAGCCGGCCCGCTCGGTGCCGATGCGGACGCAGTCGATCAGGTCGGGGGCGAAGCGGACGGCCGGCGAGTGCCAGATGCGCTTCTCCTCGAAGGTGAGCTTCAGCGGCGTCAGGATTTCGTCGAGCGCCCGGCGCAGCTTGCCCTCCATCACGTCGAGCACGGCATCGTCCGGATGACGCAGGTCGACGCAGAAGAAGACCTCGCCCGGGATGACGTTGCGGCTGTTCGGGCGGTTCTCGATCAGGCCGACGGTGCCGACCGCGTTCGGGGCATGCTCGTGGGCGATGGCGTCGATCCGGTCGATGACGCGGGCGGCGCCGAGCAGGGCGTTGCGGCGCAGATACATCGGCGTGGCGCCGGTATGGGCGTCCTGGCCGGCGACCGTCACCTCGTACCAGCGCATGCCCTGCACGCCCTGGACGACGCCGATCATCCGGCCCTCGTTCTCCAGGATCGGCCCCTGTTCGATATGCAGTTCGAACATCGCGCCGAATTTGTGCGCGCCCGCCTTCTCGGGGCCGCGATAGCCGATGCGCTCCAGTTCGTCGCCATATTTCAGGCCCTGCCGGTCCTCGCGGGAATAGGCGTATTCGGGCGTGAACACGCCGGCATAGACGCCGGAGGCGAGCATCGCCGGGGCGAAGCGCGAGCCCTCCTCGTTGGCCCAGTTGACGATCTCGACCGGGGCGTTGGTCTCGTAGCCCATGTCGTGCATCGTGCGCATGGCCTCGAGCGCGCCGAGCACGCCGAGCACGCCGTCGAACTTGCCGCCGGTCGGCTGGGTGTCGAGATGCGACCCCATGGCGATCGGGGCGAGATCCGCCCGCCGGCCCGGCCGGACCGCGAACATGTTGCCGACCTCGTCGACCGTGACCGTGCAGCCGAGCGCCTCGCACTCAGCCTTGAACCAGTCGCGCACGCGCCGGTCCTCGTCGGTCAGCGTCAGCCGCTTGATGCCGCCCTTCGGCGTGCCGCCGATCTGGGCGGTTTCCATCAGGCTGTCCCACAGCCGCTGCGGGTTGATCTTGAGGTTCTGCATCGAGGGCTCCTGGCGTCTCGTAGGAGGTCGTTTCAAGGGCGGGCCGCGAGAGCCGCGGAAAGAAAGGGATGGGTCGGGGTCGCGAAGGGATTGACGATGGTCAGTCCATTCCAAAGGAAGCCGTCTTGCATGTCTTCAGAGAGGAGCATCGCGCAGCCGGCTTCGACCGCGGCGACCATGACGACTGCGTCCCAAACCTGCAGTCGGTGATCGGTCGCCAATTGCAGGGCGCGCAGCATGCTCGACGGCGTCGTGCCGACGACGGTCCCGATCGGACGCCAGGCCTCGATCCGGCGCATGATCTCGAAGCGGTCGAGGCCGCTCTTGCGGGCCAAAACATTGTAGAATTCGCCGAGCACCTGGCCTGGCAGAACGATCCGGCCGAGCAGGCCGGCGATAGCCTGCTTGGCGAGCGCGATGCGCCGGGCATCTCCGTAGCCTTCGGCATAAATCAGAATATTCGTATCGAACCCCACCTTCATCGGAAGGACTCCGGCATCAGAATGACTCCGGGTACGGCTCGTCGTCGTAGAGTTCGCCGCGCGTCCAGGTCAGCGGCCCCAATACGGGCCGGGCTTCCAGGCGTTCGAGCAGCCGGAGGCCCGCAGCCACCTGATCGTCCCGCTCCCGGTCCTCCTCCGAGAGCGGAACGATCTTGGCGACCGGCCGCCCATGCGATGTGACGATCACCGCGTCGCCCTCGGCGACGTCGCGGATCAGCTTGGAGAAGTGCCGATTGGCGTCGGCCGCCGAGATCGTCTTCATGAGACACCTAATGTAGTGAATTGCACTACTTTAGCACGGCCGGCCGTCGGCCGGAAGATGCCGGCCTTTCCATCCGTCCTTCACGGCGTGACTTCGAGCCGCTCCACGCCGCGCGGACGGGTCAGGTCCTTCCAGGTCGCGTTGGCGACGTGGACGGCCGGGAAGGCCGGGCGCTCGACATACTGGCCGTCGCCGGGCTTCGCCGAGACGGCGCCGTCGCGATAGACGACGCGGCCGCGCGAAATGGTGACGGCCGGCAGGCCGCGGCAGCGGTAGCCCTCGAAGACGTTGTAGTCGATGCGGCTCTTCTGGGTCTTGGCCGAGACGGTTTTGGTCGCCTCCGGATCCCAGACGACGAGATCGGCATCCGAGCCGACCGCGACGGCGCCCTTGCGCGGATAGATGTTGAGGATGCGGGCGATGTTGGTCGAGGTGACGGCGACGAATTCCTCCGGCGTCAGCCGGCCGGTGTTGACGCCGGCATCCCAGAGCACCGGCATACGATCCTCCAGGCCGCCGGTGCCGTTCGGAATCTTGCGGAAGTCGCCGAGGCCGAAGCGCTTCTGGTCGGTCGTGAAGGCGCAATGGTCGGTCGCCACCACCTGCAGCGAGCCGGACTGCAGGCCGGCCCACAGGCTCGCCTGGTGCGAGCGGTCGCGGAAGGGCGGGCTCATCACCCGGCGGGCGGCATAGTCCCAGTCCTTCGACTGGTATTCGCGGTCGTCGAGGACGAGATGCTGGATCAGCGGCTCGCCGAAGACGCGCTTGCCGGCGGCGCGGGCGCGCGCGATCGCCTCGTGGCTCTCGCGGCAGGAGGTGTGCACGACATAGAGCGGGCTGCCGGCCATGTCGGCGATCATGATGGCGCGGTTGGTCGCCTCGCCCTCGACTTCCGGCGGGCGCGAATAGGAATGCCCCTCCGGTCCAGTCACGCCGAGATCGAAATAGTGTTGCTGCAGGCGGAAGACGATGTCGCCGTTCTCTGCATGGACCAGCGGCAGGGCGCCGAGCCCGGCGCAGCGCGAGAAGGAGTGGAACAGCTCGTCGTCATTCACCATCAAGGCGCCCTTGTAGGCGAGGAAGTGCTTGAAGGTGTTGATGCCGTAGGTCTTCACGACGGTTTCCATCTCGTCGAAGACCTGTTTGTCCCACCAGGTGATGGCCATGTGCAGGCTGTAGTCGGCGACCGCCTTCTCGCCCTTGTGGCGCCATTCCTGGTAGGCGGCGAGCAGCGACTGGCCGGGACCGGGTAGGCAGAAGTCGACCACCATGGTGGTGCCGCCGGCCACAGCCGCGGTGGTGCCGGACTCGAAGTCGTCGGCCGAATAGGTGCCCATGAAGGGCATGTCCAGATGAGTGTGCGGATCGATGCCGCCCGGCAGCACAAAGGCGCCACCGGCGTCGATCACCTCAGCACCCACCGGCGCCTCGAGTTTCGCCCCGACGGCCACGATCGTGCCGTCCTCGATCAGAACGTCGGCGCGCCGGGTGTGATCGTGGTTCACGACGGTTCCGCCGCGAATGAGAAGGGTCATGACAATGCTCCGATCGTTGACGGTATAGATCCCGATCGCACGTTGGCGCCCCCGCGAAGCTCGTTCGCCAAGTTCGACCGCCTGAGCCTGTGCTGTCTGCGTGATCTTGGATCCGCGACCCACCGGCTCTGGAACACGGTGCCCTCCACCGCTCTGTCGTGCCCGGGCTTGTCCCGGGCATCCAGCGGCCGCCGAGGTTCCGTCAGAGGATGCGTTCGAAAAGATCGTCCCAGTTGGGATTGTCCTTCTCGATGAGGTTGATTTTCCACTGCCGCGGCCAGGACTTGATGGCTTTCTCTCTCGCTACGGCGTCGTTGATGTATCGATAGTCCTCGCACCAGACGAGGGTTTTGACCCCATACCGAGAGGTGAAGCCGGGAACCTATCCTTCGCGGTGTTCCCAGACGCGACGAACAAGGTCGTTCGTCACGCCCGTGTAGAGTGTTCCATTGCGACGGCTGGCCAGGATGTAGACCCAGTATTCGTGCTGTCGCCTTTGCATCCGAGCATCGGGTCCCGCTTCGCGTCGCTGAACCGACGCCGTCGCGTTGGATGGCCGGGACAAGCCCGGCCATGACAGACCGATAGGGCTGACGCCACGAAGGGCCGGCCGGTCGGCTCCGGAGCTCTTCCGGTTCGGCGGGTCGCTCCGCGCCGACCGGGCGAGGCCCCGGACGCCCTTGCCGGGCCTACTTGATCCCCGCCGCGTCGGTGACGGCGGCGGTCCAGGCGCCCTTCGGCTCCTTGGTGATGACCGGGGCCTCGCCGCCGGCGGTCAGCAGGGTCTTGACCGTCTGGGCGTAGTCGGCCTCGGCGAGCTTGCCGGTCGAACCATCGGTCAGCTTGTTGATCTCGCCCATCATGCGGACCTGATGCTTCTCGGTCTGGGCGCCGGTCGTATCGTTGTCGAGCACGATCTTGGCGGCTTCGGTCGGGTTGGCGCGCGCCCAGTCCCAGCCCTTCATCGAGGCCTTGACGAACTTGCCCATGCGCTCGACGAATTTCGGGTCCTTCAGCTTCTCCTCCGACGCATAGAGGCCGTCCTCCATGGTGGCGACGCCCTGGTCGGCATATTTGAAGGTGACGAGATCGTCCGCCTTGATGCCGGCGTCGATGACCTGCCAGTATTCGTTGTAGGTCATGGTCGAGATGCATTCCGCCTGCTTCTGCAGGATCGGATCGACGTTGAAGCCCTGCTTGATCACCTTGACGCCGCCGGCCGAGCCGTCGGTCTTGATGCCGAGGCGGGACATCCAGGCCATGAACGGATATTCGTTGCCGAAGAACCAGACGCCGAGCGTCTTGCCCTTGAAGTCGGCCGACGACTTGATGCCGGAATCCTTGCGGCAGGTCAGCATCATGCCGGAGCGCTTGAACGGCTGGGCGATGTTGACCAGCGGCACGCCCTTCTCGCGCGCGGCGAGCGCGGCCGGCATCCATTCCACGATCACGTCGGCGCCGCCGCCGGCCAGAACCTGCGGCGGGGCGATGTCCGGGCCGCCCGGCTTGACGGTCACGTCGAGGCCGGCCTCCTTGTAGAAGCCCTTGTCCTTGGCGACGTAGTAGCCGGCGAACTGGGCCTGGGTGACCCATTTCAGCTGCAGCGTGACCTTCTCCTGCGCGCCGGCCGCGGTGGCGGCGGTGAGCCCGAAGGCGGCGATTCCGACCGCAAGCAACGTCCTGTTCATGCGACGCACTCCTCTCCCAAAGGTCCGGACCGCGGTCAGCGACGGCGGTAGGACGGATGCCAAAAGGTTATACGGCGCTCGGCGAGCGCCAGAAGGCCGTAGAAGACCGAACCGGTCACCGCCGCGACGGCGATCTCGGCCCAGACCATGTCGAGGCTCATGCGCCCGACCTCGGTCGAGATGCGGAACCCCATGCCGAGGATCGGCGTGCCGAAGAACTCGGCCACGATGGCCCCGATCAGCGCCAGCGTCGAGTTGATCTTCAGCGCATTGAAGACGAACGGCATGGCGGCGGGCAGGCGCAGCTTCAGGAGCGTCGTCGCCCAGTCGGCCGCATAGGAGCGCATCAGGTCGCGTTCCAGGGCGCCGGAGGCCGACAGGCCCGCCACCGTGTTGACCAGCGCCGGGAAGAAGGTCATCACGACGACGACGGCGACCTTAGACTGCCAGTCGAAGCCGAACCACATGACCATGATCGGGGCGATGCCGATCATCGGCAGGGCCGAGACGAAATTGCCGATCGGCATCAGGCCGCGGCGCAGGAACGGCAGGCGGTCGCAGAGGACCGCGATGGCGATGCCGAGCCCGGAGCCGAGCGCCCAGCCGGGGATCACGGCGCGCAGCACGGTCTGCACGAAATCCTCCGCGAGGATCGGCAGCGACTGGACGAGCCGGGCGCCGATCGCGGAGGGCGGCGGCATCAGCACCAGCGGCACGCCGGCGCCGACCGTGACGATCTCCCAGAGAAAGAGCAGGAAGGCGCCGAACAGGATCGGGACGAGAAGATCCAGCATGCGCCGTGCCGCCGGTGCCGGCGGGACGGCCCGCGCCAGCCGGTCGGTCGCCCACCAGGCGGCGAGCCAGATCGCGACGATCGCGCCCCAGAACCAGGCCGGCGCCTGGCCGGCCAAGTCGGGCCTGTGCACGGCGTCGAGCGCCCACAGGCAGCCGGCGGCGACCGCCACCAGCCCGACCAACGCGGCCGGAATGCCGTCCGTCCGGTTGCGGGTCTGCGCGGGGGCGCTCATCGGCGGCCTCCCAGTGCCGCGACGGTGATCCGCTCGGCGAGCCCGACGGCGGCAACCGCCAGGGCGGCGAGCGCGGCGGCGGCGATCAGGGCGGCCCAGATCTGCACGGTCTGGCCGTAATAGGAGCCGGTCAGAAGCCGCGCGCCGAGCCCGGCCTGCGCGCCGGTCGGCAACTCGCCGACGATCGCGCCAACCAAGCTGATCGCGATGGCGACCTTCAGGCTGGCGAACAGGAAGGGCAGGGCGGCCGGCCAGCGCAGCTTCCAGAAGGTCGCCCAGGCCGAGGCGTCGTAGGTGCGCATCAGGTCGAGATCGATCGGATGCGGCGAGGTGAGGCCCTTGACCATGCCGATCGTGACGGGGAAGAAGCACAGATAGGCCGAGATGATCGATTTCGGTATGAGCCCGGTGATGCCGAGCGAGCCGAGCACCACGATCACGATCGGCGCCACCGCCAGGATCGGCACCGTCTGCGAGGCGATGATCCAGGGCAGCAGGCTCTTCTCGAGCGTCTTGATGTGGACGATCAGCACCGCCAGCACGACGCCGAGCAGGCCGCCCATCAGGAAGCCGACGAGCGTCGAGGAGAGCGTGGTCCAGGCGTGGAACAGGAGATTGCGCGGCGTCCAGCGGATTTCGCAGCTGAAGAAGGCCGACCAGAACGGCTGGTCCGACGGCAGGCGGCCGCAGGTCGAGACGCGCAGTTCCATCACGATCTGATGCGGCGAGGGCAGCACCGGACGCTCCAGTGACCAGGCCGCCTGATAGCGGGCGGCGAGATCACCCTCCGCCGGCATCGACGGCAGGCCTGAATTCATCGGCAGGCAGGCCGCGTACCAGATCGCCAGGATCACGCCGACGATGACCAGGACCGGCCCGGTCTGGCCGCCGAACAGGATGTCGGCCGCCGCCCGCCCGCCGCCGCGGGCGCCGTGCGGTGCCGGTCGTGTCGGCAGGGCGGCCTCAGTCGTCATAGGAGTGACCGGCTCTCAGTCCCTCGCGCACCCGGTGCGCCACGGCCAGGAATTCCGGCGTCTCGCGGATGTCGAGCGTGCGGTCGCGCGGGAAGTCGCAGTCGATCACGTCGATGATCCGGCCGGGCCGCGGGCTCATGACCACGATCTTGGTCGACAGGAACACCGCCTCGGGAATCGAATGGGTGACGAACACCACGGTCTTGCCGGTCGCCGCCCACAGTGCCAGGAGCTGGCCGTTGAGCTTGTCGCGGACGATCTCGTCGAGCGCGCCGAAGGGCTCGTCCATCAGGAGGAGCGCCGGGTCGAAGGACAGCGCGCGGGCGATCGAGGCACGCTGCTGCATGCCGCCGGACAGCTGCCAGGGATACTTCTTCTCGAAGCCCTTCAGGTTGACGAGTTCGAGATTCTTCGCCGCCCGGGCGCGCCGTTCGGCGGCCGGCAGGCCGAAGATCTCGAGCGGCAGCATCACGTTCTTCTCGACCGTGCGCCACGGAAACAGGCCCGGCGCCTGGAACACGTAGCCATACTGCCGCCGGCGCCGGGCCGCGTCGGGATCGAGCCCGTTGACCGTGATCGTGCCGGCGGTCGCCTGTTCGAGATCGGCGATCACCCGCAGGAGCGTGGTCTTGCCGCAACCCGACGGGCCGATCAGGGAGACGAACTCGCCGGCCGCGATGTCGAGCTCGACATCCTTCAGGGCATAGACCGGGCCGTCATTGGTCTGAAAGGTCAGCGACAGGCCGCGCGCCGTCACCACCGGTGCGGCGGCCTTGGCGCGATCTGTGACAGTCCCGGTCGCGCCGTTGCCGGCCGGGGCCGGAACCGTTTTTGCGCGTGCAGCCTCGACCATCCGACCTCCCGTTCCGCCGGGCAGATTTGATCAAACGGAAAAATCCCTGGCAAGCGCCCCGCGTGGAAATTTATGCGGCACAATGCCCGGAGTCGATGCCTGCCCGATGGGCACCGCGGATCGGCGGAGATCGGATGGAGACGGGGGCGGCGGGGGCCGTGCCGCTTGCCGCGCCGCCCGGTGCGCCGTAATGCTGCCCCGACAGCCGAACGGAGCCGACCATGCCTTTCCAGCCGAACCATCCGCGCGAACGCCTGATCCTCGCCCTCGACGTGCCGACCGTCGAGGAGGCCGAGGCGGTCGTGGCGGCCACGCGCGGGGCGGTCGGCGTCTACAAGATCGGCCACCAGCTGGTCTTCTCCGGCGGCCTCGCCCTGGCCGAGCGGCTGATCCGGTCGGGCGAGAAGGTGTTCCTCGACCTGAAGCTGCTCGACATCGACAACACGGTTGCCCACGGCGTCCAGGCCGTGGCGGCGCTCGGTCCGGCTTTCCTGACGCTGCACGCCTATCCGAAGGCGATGCGGGCGGCCGTGGCCGCCAAGGCGGCGTCCGGCGGTTCGCTGTCGCTGCTCGCCGTGACCGTGCTGACCTCGATGGACGATGCCGACCTGACCGAGGCCGGCTATGCCGGCGCGGTGCGCGGGCTGGTCGCCATCCGCGCCGCCCAGGCGCGCGCCGCCGGGATCGACGGCCTGGTCTGCTCGCCCGAGGAGGTGGCGCCGATCCGCGCCATCGTCGGGCCGGACATGATGCTGGTCACGCCGGGCGTGCGCCCGGCCGGATCCGCGGCCGGCGACCAGAAGCGCGTCATGACGCCCGGCGATGCGATCCGGGCCGGCGCCGACCTGCTCGTGGTCGGCCGCCCGATCCTCGCCGCCGCCGACCGCAGGGCGGCCGCGGAAGCCATCGTGGCCGAGATCGGAAGCGCCACGCGCGGACAGTGACCATGCGCGTTTTTCAAGCAATCACGCGTACGAATTCCTACTGACCCAACCCCTTGTCCAGTCGAACGAAAGTCGCAAGACGAAGTACGGGCTTCTGGACTCCTACCGTTTCGTTAAAGTCGCACCCATGACGGCCGGACGTCTGTCCGGTCGATCGGTGAGGCGCGGGAGCCGAACAGAAAATCGATGGTGGTTTGAACGTTTCGAGAGCGATTTCGCACTCGCAGCGAAGGAAACCCCATGCCTGTTCGGCGCCGCACAATCGTTGACGGGAGGTCCGACGTGCAAAGCGATCTGGTCGAGCGGGTGCGATCAAACCCGAAATTCCAGGAACTGGTCACCAAGCGCACCAGCTTCGGCTGGACGCTGACATTCGTGATGCTGGCCATCTACTACGGCTTCATCATGGTGGTCGCCTACAAGAAGGAATGGCTGGCGATCAAGCTCGGCTCGGGCGTGATGACGCTCGGCATCCCGGTCGGCGTCGCCGTGATCCTGTCGGCCTTCATCCTGACCGGCATCTATGTGGCGCGGGCCAACCGCGACTACGACGCCCTGATCGCCGCCATCAAGGAGGACGCGTCCAAATGAGCCGCTACGCCCAATCTCTCGCAGGCGCCGCGGCGCTTCTCCTCGCCGCAGGCGCAGCCCATGCGGCCGGTCCGGATGTCGGTCAGGTCCAGCAGCAGGCGACCAACTGGACCGCCATCGGCATGTTCCTGGCATTCGTGGTGCTGACCCTCGGCATCACCAAATGGGCGGCCGGGCAGAGCCGGTCGGCGGCGCAGTTCTATACCGCCGGCGGCGGCATCACGGGCTTCCAGAACGGCCTGGCGATCGCCGGCGACTACATGTCGGCCGCCTCGTTCCTCGGCATTTCGGGCCTCGTCTATACGTCCGGCTATGACGGCCTGATCTATTCGATCGGCTTCCTGGTCGGCTGGCCGATCATCATGTTCCTGCTCGCCGAACCGCTGCGCAATCTCGGCAAGTTCACCTTCGCCGACGTGGCTTCGTTCCGCCTCGGCCAGACCCAGATCCGCACGCTGTCGGCCTGCGGCTCCCTGGTCGTGGTCGCCTTCTACCTGATCGCCCAGATGGTCGGTGCCGGCAAGCTGATCCAGCTCCTGTTCGGCCTGCCCTATGCCTATGCGGTGGTGGCGGTCGGCCTGCTGATGATCGTCTACGTGACCTTCGGCGGCATGGTGGCGACCACCTGGGTGCAGATCATCAAGGCGGTCCTGCTGCTCGCCGGTGCCTCCTTCATGGCCTATATGGTGCTCGCCACCTACGGCTTCTCGCCCGAGGCGATCTTCGCCAAGGCCATCGAGATCAAGAAGACCGACGCGATCATGGCCCCCGGCGGCATGGTCAAGGACCCGATCGAAGCCGTCTCGCTCGGCATCGGCCTGATGTTCGGCACGGCCGGCCTGCCCCATATCCTGATGCGGTTCTTCACCGTCTCGGACGCCAAGGCGGCCCGCAAGTCCGTCTTCTACGCGACCGGCTTCATCGGCTACTTCTACATCCTGACCTTCATCATCGGCTTCGGCGCGATCGTGCTGGTCGCCACCAACCCGCAGTTCCTCGACGCCAAGGGCGCCCTGCTCGGCGGCAGCAACATGGCGGCGATCCATCTCGCCAATGCGGTCGGCGGCAATCTGTTCCTCGGCTTCATCTCGGCGGTCGCCTTCGCCACCATCCTGGCGGTGGTGTCGGGTCTCGCGCTCGCCGGTGCCTCGGCGATCAGCCACGATCTCTACGCCTCGGTGATCGCCAAGGGCCGGGTCTCGGAAGACAAGGAAATCCGCGTCTCCAAGATCGCGACCGTGTTCCTCGGCCTCCTGGCCATCGTGCTCGGCATCGCCTTCGAGAACATGAACATCGCCTTCATGGTCGGCCTGGCCTTCGCGGTCGCGGCCTCGTGCAACTTCCCGGTCCTGTTGATGAGCATGTTCTGGAAGGGCACCACCACCAAGGGTGCGCTGGTCGGCGGCTTCGTCGGCCTGATCGCCTCGGTCGGCATGGTCGTGGCCGGTCCGGCGGTGTGGGAAGGCGTGCTCCTGAACCCCAAGGGTTCGGCGCCGATGCCCTACAACAACCCGGCCCTGTTCTCCATGACGCTCGCCTTCGCGGTCATCTGGATCGTGTCCCTGCTCGACCGGACGCGTGCGGCGGCCGCCGAGCGCGACTCCTTCGAGGCCCAGTTCGTCCGCTCGCAGACCGGCATCGGGGCCTCCGGCGCCAGCGCCCACTGATCCGCGATCCGTCCCGCCCGGCTCCGCGCCGGACGGGACTCCTTCCGTCTCTCCAGCGCCAGGGCTCGTCCCTGGCGCTTCGGCCTCGGCGGACCGGATGCCGGCCTGCCGCCCGATCGGACCCAAGGCCGCGTGAAGGATAGAGCCATGCCGACGGCTTTCGACGCCCTCAACCCGCCCTTCGACCGGCTCGGCCATGACGAGGTCGAGCGGCTGCGGCGGCAGCTCGATATCGGCTACTTCCCGCCCGGCGCCGTCATCGTCGAGGCCGGCCGGCAGTCCGACGCCCTGCATGTCGTGATCAAGGGCGCCGTCGAGGAGCGCGATGCCGCCGGCGATGTGACCGCCGTGCTCGGTCCGAAGGACAGTTTCGATGCGCGCGCGGTCGTCCACGGCGCCGCCGATTCCCGCTTCGTCGCGGCTGCCGAGACGCTGGCCTATCTGATCCCGCGCGAGACGGTGCTCGATCTGGTCCGGCGCAATCGCGGCTTCGCGGCCTTCTTCTATTCCGAGATCTCCCGCAAGCTCGACGCCATGGCGCGCGGCGGCATGGCCGGCGGGGTCGAAAGCGTGATGCGCGCCCGCATCCGCGACGCCCGGCCGCGTGCGGCCGCCTTCATCCCGGCTTCCGCCTCGGCTGAGGGGGGCCGGCACAAGATGCG
>NZ_JAHHZF010000013.1:173161-222470 GCF_018729455.1 Prosthecodimorpha staleyi
CCGGTCCGCTGCGGCCTCAATGCGCGACCGTCCCGTCCGGTCCCCCCCCGCGAGGGGGGCGCCCGGCCACATGATGCGCGAGCGCGACGTGAACGCCCTCTTCGTCCAGGACGGCGACCGCCTCGGCATCGTCACCGGCATGAACCTCTCCAAGGCGGTGGTGCTGGCGCGCAAGCCGCTGGAGACGCCGATCGGGGACGTGACCCACTACGACATGGTCGCGGTCGACGAGGACGATTTCGTCTTCGAAGCGCTGATGAAGATGACCAAAAGCAACAAGCGGCGGCTGGCGGTGACGCGCGCCGGCGCCGTCACGGGCGTACTCGAGGATATCGACATTCTCGGCCTGTTCGCCGGCAATTCGCAGCTGATCCCCGGCCGCATCGACCGCGCCCACGGGCTCGACGACCTGGCCATCGCGGCCGGCGACATCCAGGATCAGGTCGGCCGCCTGCAGGCCCAGGGCGTGCGCGTCGAGGACATCGCCGAGATCACCTCCGACCTCAACCGACGCCTGCTCGCCCGCCTGTTCCACATGCTCGCCCCACCGTCCATCCGGCAGGCCGGCACGCTGATCGTAATGGGCTCGGAGGGGCGCGGCGAGCAGACCGTGCGCACCGACCAGGACAACGGGCTGATCCTGTCCGCGCCCGTCCCCGAGGCCGATCTCGACCGGTTCCGCACCGAATTCTCCGGCGCGCTGGCCCAGTTCGGCTTCCCGCCCTGTCCCGGCAACGTGATGGTCTCCAACCCGGTCTGGTCGGCGACCGAGGAGGCCTTCGCCCGCCAGATCCGGCGCTGGGTGCTGGAGCCCGACGACGAGGCGCCGATGCATCTCGGCATCTTCTTCGATGCCGTCGCGGTGGCGGGCGATCCGGCCCCGCTCGATCGCGTCAAGACCGGCTTCATCGAGATGATGCGCGGCGAGAGCGCCTATCTGGCGCATTTCGCCAAGGCGATCGACCAGTTTCCCGGCCCCGGCGGCGTCATCGGCACCTTGATGGCGACGGTCGGCCGCGAGGAGGTGATCGACCTGAAGAAGTCCGGCACCTTCCCGATCGTGCACGGCATCCGCAGCCTGGCCATCGAGCACGGTCTCGTCGAGGCCGGCACGGTCGAGCGCATCGGGCGGCTGGCGGAGACGGGATTGCTCTCGGCCGCCTTCGCGCGCGAACTGGTCGGCGCCTTCCGCTTCTTCAGCGAATTGCGCCTGCGCGCCCAATTGCGCGCCGTCCGGGTCGGCGAACCGCACCAGGAGCGGCTGGTCCGGCCGTCGGAACTCTCCAGCACCGACCGCGACCTGCTGCGCGACGCGCTGCGCGTGGTCAAGCAGTTCCGCGACATCGTGCGCAGCCATTTCAAGCTGGGGCTGTTCTGATGGCGCTCCTCGGCGCGGTGACCAAGCTGGTCGACCAGCAGCGACTGTGGGACAAGCGCTGGCTGTGGATGTTCGAGCCGGACGCGACCGGCGAGGTGGTCTCGGTCGACTGCGAGACGACCGGCTTCGACACGCGCCGGGACGATGTCGTGTCGATCGCCGCGGTGCGCATCCGCGGCAACCGCATCCTGACCTCGGAGGCCTTCCGGGCCGTGATCCGGCCCGAGGCGGCGATGACGGCGGAAGCCATGAAGGTGCACCGGATTCTGGGCTCCGACGTGGTCGACGCCCGCGTCATCCGCGAGGTGCTGCCGGAGTTCCTGGAGTTCGTCGGCACGCGCCCCCTGGTCGGCTACTGGATCGACTACGACGCGACCATGCTGAACCGCTACACGATCGAATATTACGGCCTGCGGCTGCCGAACCGGCGGATCGAGGTCTCGAAGCTCTATTACGACCGCAAATACGGCAAGGCGCCGCAGGGCTCCGAGATCGACCTGCGCTTCGCCACCATCCTGGCCGATCTCGGCCTGCCGGACCGCGTCCAGCACGACGCCTTCGAGGACGCGCTCGCGGCGGCCGAAATGTATGTCGTGCTGAAGGACATGATCGATCGCGGCGTCCGGCTCGGCCGCGATCGGCCCCGCACGGGAGGCCCGGTCGGGGTGTGACGGCCCGGCGGCGGGCCCCCAGGCGCACGAGGACCGGCACGGGGGACCGGCCGGCCGCGATCGGTCCTCCCGCGCCACGGCCGGCCGGCGAAGGGGGTACCGGTCAGGCCGCAATGAGGCTATGTCTCGCCGCGGGGACCGCGCCATGACCGAAGCCGATTTTCAGCCGCTTGCCTTCGATGTCCTGCCTGAGGCGGAGATGCGGGCGCGGGCCGACGCCTTTCTGGCGCTGATGCGCCGGCGGCGGTCGCTGCGCGCCTTCTCGGACCGTCCGGTGCCGCGCGGCCTGATCGAGACCGCGATCGCGACGGCCGGCACCGCACCCTCCGGGGCCAACCAGCAGCCCTGGACCTTCGTGGCCATCGGCGACCGGCGCGTGAAGCGGCGCATCCGGGAGGCGGCCGAGGCGGAGGAACGCGCCTTCTACGGCGGCCGCGCCGGGGATGCCTGGCTCGATGCGCTCGCCCCGCTCGGCACCGATGCCGACAAGTCGTTTCTGGAAACCGCCCCCTGGCTGATCGCGATCTTCGGCCAGCGCTGGGGCACGGCGCCGGACGGCGCCAAGGTGAAGCACTATTACGTGCCCGAATCGGTCGGCATCGCGACCGGTTTCCTGATCGCCGCGCTGCACGGCGCCGGCCTCGCGACCCTGACCCACACGCCCTCGCCGATGGGCTTCTTGAACGAGATCCTGGGTCGCCCGGACGCGGAAAAGCCCTATATCCTGCTGGTCGTCGGCTATCCGGCGGAAGGCGCCACGGTGCCGCGCATCACCAAGAAGCCGATCGGCGAGATCGCCGTGTTCATCGAGGAGGATTGAATGGCCAAGGCATACTGGATCGCCCGCGTCGACGTGACCGACCCGGAGCGCTACAAGGCCTATGTGGCAGCGAACGGTCCGGCTTTCGCCAAATATAACGGCCGCTTCCTGGTGCGTGGCGGTCCGTTCGACAATCCGATCGGCTCGGCGCGCGATCGCAACGTGGTGATCGAGTTCGACAGCCTGGACGAGGCGCGTGCCTGCTACGCCTCGCCCGAATATGCCGCCGCCATCGCAGCGCGCGGCGACGGCGCGGTGATCGATCTGATCATCATCGGCGGCTATGACGGGCCGCAGCCGGGCGCCTGAGCGCCGGCGGGACGGAATCGCGCGCTTCGGCCGCGATCGGTCGCCGGCCGACGCGAGGTTTTGCTTGCGTCGCGAAGGCGTTCCGGCCAAGTTTCACAGCCCGGCGGGGTCGTTCGCGACCGGTTCGCCATGTGGTTCCACCGGGCCGCATGGATGACCGGTGCCGCCGGGGCAGGCCCACCGACCAGCGCGCCGAGACGCCGGCCGCGCGAGGCATCATCCAGAGTTCGAGCCCCATGAAAGTCACCGTCGAGCGGGCGCATCTCCTCAAGTCGCTGAACCACGTGCACCGCGTGGTCGAGCGCCGCAACACGATCCCGATCCTGTCCAACGTGCTGTTGCGCGCGGAGGGCGGCGAACTGAAGCTGAAGGCGACCGACCTCGACCTGGAAGTCTCCGAGGCGATCCCGGCCATGGTGGCCGAGCCCGGCGCCACCACGGTTCCGGCGCACATGATCTATGACATCGTGCGCAAGCTGCAGGACGGCGCCCAGATCGAACTGGCTACCCGCAACGACGGCGCCACGCTCGACCTGAAGGCCGGCCGCTCGAAATTCGCGCTGCAGATGCTGCCGGAGACGGATTTCCCGGATCTGACCGCCGGCACCTTCGGCCATCGCTTCTCGCTGTCCGCGGCCGACCTGAAGCGCCTGGTCGACCGGACCCAGTTCGCCATCTCGACCGAAGAGACGCGCTACTATCTGAACGGCATCTATTTCCACACCGTCGAAGGCGGCGGCGAGTTGCGTTTCCGCGCCGTCGCCACCGACGGTCATCGGCTGGCCCAGGCCGAGATGGTCGCCCCGCACGGCTCGGAGGGCATGCCGGGCATCATCGTGCCGCGCAAGACCGTCGGCGAGATCCAGAAGCTGGTCGAGGATCCGGAGGCCAAGGTCGGCGTCGAGGTCTCCGACAGCAAGATCCGCCTGACCTTCGCGGCCGCCGGCGAGGGCGCCACCGGCGCCGTGGTGCTGACCTCGAAGCTGATCGACGGCACCTTCCCGGAATATGGCCGGGTCATCCCGCAGGGCAACGACAAGGAACTGAAGGTCGACCGCGACGAGTTCGCCGCCGCCGTCGACCGCGTCTCGACCATCTCGTCGGAGCGCGGCCGCGCCGTGAAGCTGACGGTGGGCGACGGGCGTCTGGTCTTGACCGTGGTCAATCCGGATTCCGGCTCGGCGACCGAGGAACTGGCGGTCGAATACGAATCCGATCCGCTGGATATCGGCTTCAACAGCCGCTACCTGCTCGACATCGCCGGCCAGTTGGAGACCGATACGGCCGTGTTCCGGCTGGCCGATCCGGGCTCGCCGACGCTGATCCACGATTTCGGCCAGACCAACGCGCTCTACGTCCTGATGCCGATGCGGGTCTGACCGACCCGTTGCGGCCTGCCGGATAGGCGTGACGCCGGCGGCAGGACGCCGCAGGCGTCAGGGCGTTGCCAGCACCTGGGCGCAGGTCTCGGGCAGGTCGGCGAGCTTCATCGGCGGCTTCGGCGGGGAGGGCGGCGACGGTTTCCAGGGCTCGGGGCCGAGCCACCAGGCCAGATCGGTGCCGCAGCCGTCGCCCTCGGGAGGCCTGTCCTGGTCCTTGCAGTCGGCGATGCCGGCCGGGCAGGCCAGCCGGACGTGGAAATGGTAGTTGTGCCCGTACCAGGGGCGCACCTTGCCGAGCCAGCGGGCCCGATCCGCGCCGCCGTCCTTCCAGTCGCACAGCGCCTTCTTGATCGCCGGATGCACGAAGATGCGCGCGACCTCCGCGTCGCTCGCCGCGCGCCGGATCAGCCGGGCATGCGCCTCGGTCCAGACCCGGGTGTCGATCTCGCGGGTCGCCATCCTGACCATCGAGACGGCGCTGATCGATTCGCGCTCCTGCAGCAGAAGTTCGCGCTGCGGCATGGCGAGCAGCCAGATGTCGGCGTCGAGCCCGATCTGGTGGCTGGCATGGCCGGTCAGCATGGGGCCGCCGCGCGGCTGCGACATGTCGCCGATCAGCAGGCCTGGCCAGCCGTCGCGCCGCGCCGCCTCGGCGAAGCGTTCCAGATAGGCGATCAGCGCCGGATGGCCCCAGTTGCGGTTCCGGCTGAGCCGCATCACCTGCCATGCCGGCCCGTTGACCGGCATGGCGACGCCACCGGCGAGGCAGCCCCGGGCGTAGGACCCGATCGAGCGGGCGGCCAGCGGCGCGGGCTGTGTCATCGAACCGAACAGCACCTTGGCGGCATCGGCCGGCAACCCGTTGCGGGCCGCGACGATCTCGGCGCGGCTCTCCTCGGCGGTCGACTGCCCGTGCGCCGGCAGGCCCAGCCCGCACAGGACGGCCAACCCCACCGCCAATCCCCAAACCGGCCTTGCCACCATGCCGCTCCGTCCGTCTCCCGGCATCCCGCCAAGCCCGATTCGTCGCGGCATCGCCGCGTTGGCATCAGCCTAGATCATCTGCGTCGCCAACGGAATCAGGCCGAAGCGACGGCCACCGGCTGGGCAATGGTCGATCCGAGCATGGTCTCGCGCCCCTGAGGATGGCGGATTTCGAGATCAAGTTGGGGCAGCGGATCGGCCGATGCAGTCCTGTCGGGGCCGGCTTGCGTAAACCGCCGGCAGGCTGCCGCCGAGAACCAGTACAACGCGGCCGCCCCGGGCTATGGCCGGATCGGGATCTTGGCCTGCACATGGCGGCCGGCGGCGCGATCGGGCCTGGGTCACGGCGATAGGGTGACGGTTCGACAACTCCCGCGGAGCGTTCATTTTCAACGCTCCGGCTGTCGATCGTCTGTTTTTCTTTCTGTCGCGAAAACAAACACGCGCAAATCGCTTGTGTCGCGCGCCAATGAAGTACATATAAGGAACTCGTAGATTTGGCCGATATGGCTTTGCGGTGTCAGAGACCCGCCATCTTCCTTCGAATTTCCGATCGCCAAGGCATGCGCTGTTCCGGCGCGACCGTCGCTCGATTCGAATCCTGGAATGAATTCAGGCACTGACCACGGATGTACTGGCAGTCGGAGTTCATTGCTGATCGAACCGGAGCGGCGCATGCGGCGCATCCCTCGTGGTCGAAGAGCCCGTGGTTCGATCCAAGGGGAGGATGCTCCTCCCTTTCGATCGGACCTAGGGGCCTCGCGGAGACCCGCACGCATGGCCAGTCGCACGACCGAGACCACCGTCCGCTTCTCGAAACCCTTTCTGCTGCCGGGTTTCGACCTGTCGCTGCCGGCCGGCGACTACCGCGTCGATCATGATGAGGAAGCCCTTGAAGGCCTCTCCCAGATCGCCTGGCACCGGGTCGGCTCGTTCATCCACCTGCCGGGCATCGGCCAGTCCGGACCGACGCGCCAGATGGTGCCCATCAAACCCGCAGACCTCGAAGCCGCATTGGAAAAGGACAACAGGGGCTCATGACCACCGCCAACCATCCGCGTCGCGGCTCCGCGCCGAACCGCTCCGAAGAGCAGACGCATCTGTTCGCCATCGGACAGGCCGTCCGCCTCAAGGGCGGCTTCGGGCAGCTGTCGCGGTCCTCGGATGTCTATCGCATCACCGGCACGCTCCCGCCGCGGGGCGACCAGCCGCAGTATCGCATCCGCAACGAGGCCGAACGTCACGAGCGCGTTGCCATGCAGGACACGCTCGAACCGCTTCGCGCCGCGCCCGGCGAAGAAGCCGCTCTCATCGAAAGAACCTTCGGACATGGCTAAGGCACAGAAGCGCAGCAACCGCGAGACCCGCAAGCCGAAGCAGGACAAGCCCGCGGCCAAGCCGCCGGTCCTCGGCGCCGGCCAGAACAAGGTGACGGCAGCCTTCAGCACCGACCGGACCAAGGGCAAGACCTGATGCCCGTGGCGGCCCGCGGTTCGAGGGCGCGGCCATGAAGGTCGTGATCGAATTCTACCGCATCCGCCCCTCGGACAAGGCCTGTGCGATCATCGGACGGGAGACCGCCGAAGCCGCCGACCGAAACGCGGCGATCGCCGTCGCGCTTCAACTTCGGGAGACCCTCGACATGCCACAGCGGCCTGACGGCATGTCGATCTATGACGGTGAGGGGAACAAGTTCCACTCTGGATCGTTTGATGATGACGCAGTTCCGGACTGAAAGGCCGCCGCATGGACGCCCCACGATTTGACAGAGCCCGCGCGCGGCAAGCCCTCGCGCTCGGCGTCTGGGAGAACGAGGGCGGAGCGCCGGCCACCGCGATCCTCGACCATCAGTTCGGGCGACGCATCGAAAGCGATCGATCCTGGACGGTCTATCACGTCTTCACCGGCGTCCCGGCCCGCCGCGGCGGTGCGCCGATGACGGGCCTTAGCCGGTCGGAAGCGACCGACGGCATGGTGTCGCTCAATCGGCTCGATGCGCGGGTCAACGCCCGGCGCCGCCGCGAGCGCGAACTGCCGGCATCGTCGTCGGCGGCGGTCGCGGCCGACGAGGCCCCAACCGGCAACCCACCAACCGACACGGCCGCACCCGATACGGGGCCGACGCAGACGGCGCCGACCGGAACGGGCCGCCGATCATGACGCTGGCTTTTCCCAATCCGACCCGTAGTTTCGATCGGGCGCGCAATGCGGTCCGCTTCCTCGGTCACGACGGCATGTTCGAGGTCCGGTTCTTCGTCGAAGCGGCGGCGCTCGGCGGTGCCGGATCGCGTGGCGGCGCGGAACTGACGGAAGACGAGTGTTTGTCCGCCTTCGATCGGCTGCGCAGTACCATTCAGGCGGTCGCGCTGAAGGCCTATGCCGGCCGGCGGCTCGACAGCTACACCTTGACCACCACCCAGTTGCGATAGTGGGGCCGATGCTCATTCGTTGCGGTTACGAAATCACCATGTCGTTTGACCAGCCCACGGCGCTGGTCTGCCTGTTGTCGGTCCATGAGGATCGGCGCGCCGACATCCGAAGCCAGGAGACGGCCTTCACGACTCCCGAAGTGCCGATGTCGATCTATGTCGACCTGTTCGGCAACCGCTGCCGGCGGCTCGTCGCGCCGCCGGGCGACTTGATGATCTGGGGCGATGCGACCGTCGAGGATAGCGGTCACCCGGACCCGGTGCTGCCCTGGGCGCGCGAGATCCCGGTGACCGATCTGCCGGATTCGACGCTCGCCTATCTGATGGGCAGCCGGTATTGCGAGACGGATCGTCTCAGCCAGATCGCCTGGGACCATTTCGGCAAGATCCCGCCGGGCTGGGGACGCGTCCAGGCGATCTGCGATTTCGTCAACAATCACATCAAGTTCGACTATCTGCAGGCGCGTTCGACGCGGACCGCCTACGAGGTCTATCACGAGCGCATCGGCGTCTGCCGAGACTTTGCGCATCTGGCCGTCACCTTCTGCCGCTGCCTCAACATCCCGGCCCGCTACGTCAATGGCCATCTCGGCGATATCGGCGTGCCGGTCGTCGAGCCGATGGATTTCAGCGCCTGGATCGAGGTCTTTCTCGACGGTGCGTGGCGCACCTTCGACCCGCGCAACAACGTGCCCCGGATCGGCCGCATCGTGGTTGCCCGCGGTCGCGACGCCGCCGACGTGCCGCTGGTCAACTCCTTCGGCCCGCATGTGCTGAAGACATTCCGCGTTTGGACCTACGAAGTGCGGCAGGCCGCCTAGCCTCGTTCCGATCCGGCGGGGCGGTCCCGCCGCTTCAGACCTTCATCCGGCCGCGCGCCATTCCCCATTTTCAAAAGCCTCCATACCCTTGATAATGGGAGGGTATCGGGCGCGTGGGGACAGTTGGTGGCGAACGAAGACTGGCATGGCAAGATCGGGGGTCCGCAACGGCGGGCGCTCGTCGTTCTGGGCATGCATCGGAGCGGGACCTCTGCGCTGGCCGGGAGCCTCGCGGCTCTCGGGGCGGGCACGCCGGCGCGCCTGATGCGGCCGGCGCGGTTCAATCCGCGCGGATATTGGGAGCCGGTCGCCATCGTCGCGGTCCATGACGAAATTCTGAGTGCGATCGAGATCGAGTGGTCGTCCTGGCGCTCGGTACCCGCCGCATGGTTCCGCTCGGATATGGCGGCCCGCTACCGGGCGATCCTGTCCGACCTCGTCCTGTCCGAGTATGGCGCGTCGCCCCTGTTCGTCGTGAAGGACCCGCGCATGTGCCGGCTTCTGCCACTCTGGCACCGGGTCTTCGCCGGTCTTGGGATTGCTCCGGCTTTCCTCATTGCGCTCCGCCATCCGCTGGCCGTGGCCGCCTCGCTGGAGCGTCGGGAAGGGATCGGCACCAGTCGTGCCGTTCTCGTCTGGATGCGTCACATGCTGGAAGCGGAAGCCTCGACGCGGGACCGGGTCCGTGCCTTCGTGAGCTACGAGGGTGTGCTCGCCGATTGGCGCGCGGAACTGGGCGAGGCCGGCCGTCGCATCAAGTTCGATTGGCCGCTCGACGAAGACGACCGGCGGGCTGCGGTGGACGCCTTCCTGTCGGCGGACCTCCGCCATCATGCGCCGCCGCCCTTCGACGACGCCCTCCAGGGCATCCTGCCGCACGCCGCCACGGTCTATCGGCTTCTGAACGCGCTCAGAGCCGGCGACGACAGCGCCGCAAACCGGGCGACGCTGGATGCCATTCGTCGCGAGACGGACGCGTGGTGCCGGCTGTTCGGCAATATCGGGCCGGAACACGAACCGGCCGACGGCCGCAAGAAGGCGCCACCCGCACTGGACGCCGAAGCTCCGAAGTCGCCGCCGCCGACAATCCCCTGAAGCGATCGCGGCGGGCCGCCGTGATCGGAGCCTGCTCTCGTGGTTCGATCGAGACGGATGGTACCCATCCGTCTCGTGAATCCGAAGCATTAACTCTTTGACTCCGCGGTCAATTCAATCTGACGTCAATTCATTCTGACATTTGCGGGACGCAAATGTCAGATTTTGACCACTAGCGGGTCGCCATCGCGACGGCGTAGTGGGTCTCTCCCAGCAGGGTCAAGCTTTCGTCGAGCAGCAGCGCGGTCTTCAGGAGCCCCTCGTCGGCCTGCTCGTCGATGTTGGACAGGATGTCGTTGAGCGCCGAATGATAGATGACGCCGCCGGTCAGCCTGATCTGGATGTCCGGAAAGATCGCCTTGAGCGACGGGATGATCCGGTCGCTGTCGGCGGCTTCGGACGGATCTTCGGCGATCATCAAATCGATCGACGGGCGCAGGACCGCGCGCGGGATCGATCGCGCGGGATCGCCTGGTGCGACGAGATAGCGATCCGGCAGGCCCTGGCGGAATCGGCTGCCGAAGTCGAGCATCCGGTCCGTCCACTGGAAGCGGGACGGTCCGACGAAGTCGTTCATCGCAAAGACGCCGCCGGCGCGCAGGCGCTCCCGGCTCCAGGCGACCGCCATCTCGGTATCCGGCATGTGATGAAGGGCGTCATGCCAGTAGACGAGGTCGAAGGTGCGATCCCGGCAATCCGTGAAGGCGTCGGTCTCGTGGAAGAAGACCTTGTCGGTGATGCCGAGCCTCTCGGCATGCTGGCGTCCGGCGGCGATCCGAACACTGCTGATCTCGTAGAGGTGGAACTCGCCAACCAGGCCCGCGACGACCAGTTCCATCTCCATCACGCCGGTCCCGCATCCGACGGAGACCGCGCGGGCGAACGGGCCGCTCGACGCTGCCTGCTCGATCAGGTGATGGAAGCCGGCATGGGCTCCCGGCCTCGGCTGACCGGTCGTCATGCGATTGATATGGGCGTGAATGGTCGGGAACTGCCACCATCGCGACCGCGCCGGCAGCGACCGGCGCTGCGCATCGTTCCAGAATGCGGCGGCTTTGCTGGTCGTCGGGTCCATTGGTCGCCTCCCGGGGCGGATGGGTGTTGGGGGACGGGCCTGCCCGTTCGGCGGGCCCGCCCGATCGGCGGGGGTTGCCTTCAGGCGCCCGGGGCGGGTCGCTGGAGGCTTCGATAGCGGGAGTCCTCGCGCAGATAGGCGCCCACGGCGGCGAGAACGGCGGCCGATTTCGCGATCAGGTGGACGGCCTCCGTATCGCCTGTGACCGGATCGGCCGTCTGGACGATGAGCAGATGCAGTCCGGCCTCGGCCAGGCCGAACCGAACTGCAAAGTCGCGCCCGTAGAGGTGGAAATACTGGTGCACGCCGGTGGCGGTCTCGAAGTCCTGGCTGAACTCGCGCGAGAGGGGCCGCGAGACGACGAGATGGATCAGTCCGGCGGGACTGAGGATGCGGGTCAGTTCGCGAAAGGACGCCCGGTCGTCGGGCACGAATTCGAGAACGTGGCTGAGCGATATGAAATCGTAGGCTTCGTCCGGACGGTCGATCTTCTGCAGATCGAGGCTGTTCTGGCCGCCATAGACGGAGACTTCCAGCGAAGCGAACCAAGACGGCGCCAGGGCGACGTCCGGGCTGAACTGCAAGCCCCGCCGCCAGGACAGGACCCCGATCGGCAGGTGCTGGAACAGCGCGCGATTGGCGCGATGCCGCTCCAGCGAGCCGCACCGGGCGCAATGGGGCGGCTTGCCGGACTCGGACATGCGGCCGGCGGGGCCGGGCGAAAACACGGTCCCGCCGCAGACCGTGCAGGCGGGGGTGGGCGAGACACTGGTCATGATCTGCTTCCTGGGTCTTCGAAGGACCGGCGGCCGCCCGCCGGGCTCGGAACCTTCATGTCGTCATGCGCCGTCGCCGGGACATGCCGCGGGGCTGCCCCCGACGGCGGCCGCACCCGTCAGGCCTTGACGATTCGATCGGCATGCCGGTCGACATGACGCATTGCGTTGCGCGTGTCCACGATCAGCGGACAGCCCTGCGCCAGCATCTCGTAGTCGATCAGGTCGTGATCCGTGACGATCAGCGCCGCATCGAACCGAGCCAGAGTGCCCGGCGACCATTCGACCGACCGCAGACCGGCCAGGTCCGGGTGCTCGCGCGTGATCGGGATCGTCGGGATGTGGGGATCGTAGAACTCGACCTCCGCCTTGCGCGCGCGCAGCAGTTCCATCAGCCGCAGGCCGGGCGATTCGCGGCAGTCGTCGACATTCTTCTTGTAGGCGATGCCGATGAGCAGAATGCGGGCGCGGCTCAGGCTCTTGCCGTGGCGCAGATCCAGTGCCTCGGCCAACCGGTCGACCACGTAGCGCGGCATCATGGTATTGATTTCGCCGGCCAGTTCGATGAAGCGCGTCGAGATCTCGTATTCGCGCGCCTTCCAGGTCAGGTAGAAGGGATCGATCGGGATGCAGTGACCGCCCAGGCCCGGACCCGGGTAGAACGGCATGTAGCCGAACGGTTTCGACTTCGCCGCCTCGATCACCTCCCAGATGTCGATGTTCATCCGGTCGAACACGATCTTCAATTCGTTGACGAGCGCGATGTTGACCGATCGGAAGATGTTTTCCGTCAGCTTGGTCGCCTCGGCCACTCTGGCGGACGACACGGGAACGACGTTCGAGACGACCTGCGCGTAGAGGGCCGTGGCGAGGGCCCGGGCCGTGTCGCCGTCGCCGCCGACCACCTTGGGGATGCTGGTGGTCGAGAACTGGATGTTGCCGGGATCTTCGCGCTCCGGCGAGTAGGCAAGAAAGAAGTCGGTGCCGGACTTGAGGCCGGTTTCCTCGAGGATCGGGCGCACGACCTCTTCGGTCGTGCCGGGGTAGGTGGTCGATTCGAGCACGATCAGCTGGCCGGGCCGGAGATGGTCCCGGATCATGCGGGCGGTGGCGACGACGAAACCGAGATCGGGCTCCCGCTGCGGCGTCAGCGGGGTCGGCACGCAGATGATGACCGCATCGGCGGCATCGAGCGCCCGGGCATCCGATGTCGCGTGGAACCGGCCCGTGGCCACGGCCGCCGCGATGCGCGCGTCCGCGATCTGCTGGATGTAGGATCGGCCGGCATTCAGGTGCTCGGTCTTGCCGGCATCGATGTCGAAGCCGGTGGTCGGAAAGCCGGCGCCGCACAGAGCCAGCGCCAGCGGCAATCCGACATAGCCGAGGCCGATGACGGCGACGCGCGCCGTGTGCGCTCGGAAGTGGGCGTCGGGACGGTCCGAACCGGCGGGAGAATTGTCTTCCAAGATCATGCCTGTTCTTTGAGGGCGGCCTGGGCCTGGAAACGGGCGACGATGTCCAGGATGTCCGAGACGCGGTGGTCGAAGGTGTGCCGGGCGAGCACGATGCTGCGCAGGGCGGCGCCCATGGCCTTGCGCCGGTCGTCGTCGGACAACAGCGCCCGTACGGTCGCGCCGAGATCGTCCGCGTTCCGGTAGGTGGCGACCGCGTCACCGAACAGGTCGGTCATGCCGGGCACGTCGTCGCTGACGATGGCGGCGCCGCAGGCCCCCGCATCGAAAATGCGGTTCGAGACGAACCCCTCCCGCTTCATGTCCTGCCAGTGATCGTTGAAGACGATCTTGGCATTGGCGTAATGGTGGCGCAGCCGTTCGTTCGGCAGATAGGTGCCGCGGATCTGCTTCTCGGGGATCAACCCGTCCCACCGGCTGCCGTAGACGCCGACATCGAGCCCCGCCCGAACGGCATCGTCGATGATCGGACGCCGGACGCCGCGGGAATTGGCGACGAACAGGAGGTCCGGCACCGCCGCGGGCTCCGCTTCGGCGTCGCGCCTGTCGCCGTCGTGAAAGTCGCCATCATGAAACAGGGCCGGGTCGGTGCATTGCAGGAGCGGCGACACGCGGTCGCCGAGCCGGCGGCGCAGGACTTCGGCATAGGAATCCGAAGCGACGAAGACATGGTCGTAGGCGTCCAGCTCGCTCAGCGGCACGTCGTCCGGATGGCTGATCAGCCAGAGCAGGTTGATCTTCGAGGCGACCGGCTTCCATGCCGACAGCCCGCGCAGCACGAGCACGACATCGTCTCCGGCGCCCTGCTGGGTGGCCCAATCGGGCAGGATGTCGATGCGCGCGAAATGCCCGGCCCGGGTCAGCGCGCGCTGCAATCCGAGAGCGAAATGCCAGTCGCCCCAGGAGAGCTTCTCCTCGTGGTTGGGGACGCCGATCTTGATGCTGAAGCGCAGGGTGCTGCGGGCGAAAGCCCGCAGGGCGTCCCTGAACGCCATCG
The DNA here is from genome assembly GCF_018729455.1 of Prosthecodimorpha staleyi. Classification (NCBI taxonomy): domain Bacteria; kingdom Pseudomonadati; phylum Pseudomonadota; class Alphaproteobacteria; order Hyphomicrobiales; family Ancalomicrobiaceae; genus Prosthecodimorpha; species Prosthecodimorpha staleyi. The sequence continues at coordinate 187,371 of NZ_JAHHZF010000013.1, forward strand.
CCCGGTTCTTGTAGGTGTGCTTCTCCCGCACTTCGGCGCAGAGCCGCGCGGCCAGGGCGGCCCGCTCCTCCGGGTGGGCCAGATAGCGGGCCAGCAGCGCCGACAATTCCTCGGCGGTGGAGAAGGTCGGCAGCAGGTCGCCGAACAACTCCCTGGCGCCGCCCCGGCAGTTGGTGACGACCAACGCCCCGCTGCCCAGCGCATCGAAGATGCGCGAGTTCAGCGAATTCCAGGTCCGCGTGACCGGGTGCGAATCGTCGATGACCAGCCTGGCGGACGGGTAGATGTCGGGCAGCTCGTAATAGGGCACCGAGCGGCGCCAGTGCCGGCGCCAGCGCGGATGATCTCCCCATCCGTAGCCGTAGATCGCCAGGGACCCCGGCAGGTCGACCTTGTCCAGAAGCCCGACGGCCTCCCGTTCGTGGCTGAGATAGTAGCTGCCGGTGAAGACGATGTCGGTGCGGTGTTCCTCGACCGGTTCCCGGGGCGAGAAGCGCTCGTCGTTCGTCGCGATCGGCAGCAGATAGGCGGTCCGTCCGGTCGCCTCGGCGATATGGCGGATCGCCAGTTCCGACGAGCAGAAGATCAGATTGTAGGATTGGAAATGCGGCGAGGCCAGCCATTCGTCGACCCGGTTGCGGATCCAGGCGACCGTGACCAGTCCCGGATTGGCGCTGCGGGCCTTGCCCAGGTCGTAGTCGTGGCGCATCGCGACGGCCACGTCTGTCCCCTGCAGGTCGTGCAAATTGAACCTGACGAACAGCGTTTCCCAGCCGTACAGCTTGCGCATGGCCGAGGCCATTTCCATCGCGGTGTAGAAGTCGCCGGCGGGGGTCGAGAAGGAGGCGTCGGTCACGATGAAGGTGACGCGCAGCGGGCGCGCGCGCCAGACGGTCTCGCCGTCGATCAGCGACTGGAGCGTGCGATGGACGATCCGGCGCTTGAAATGCGCGTTGAAGGTCTGATGGTTGGCGATCTGCGATTTGGGATTCGACAGGATCGGATTGGGCTTGCCTGAGACGAGGCGGGCCGTCCGGGTGTAGCTGCGATTGTGGATCGCGGTGACCGAGGTGTCGCAGACGATGCGCCGGCCGATCCGCTCGGCCATCCGCAGGCACAGGTCGACATCCTCCATGCCGTAGAAATAGGCCTCGTCGAAGCCGCCGACGGCCAGGAAGTCCGCCTTGCGGCAGAGGAGCGCGGCACCGGTCACCGCCGGCAGTTCGTAGGCGGCGCCGATATCGGAATATTCGTCGGCCACCTCCGCGGGGTGATAGGTCACCTCGCCGGACGCCTGGATCCGCGGACGGAACTGGATCCCGCGGTGGTGTGTCTCGTAATGCAGCGTGCCGCTCTGGTCGGGGATCGGCTCGACCAGCCGCATTCCGACGACGCCGACGGTCGGATCGCGCTCCAGCCAGCCGGCCATCGCGGGCAGGCAGTCGCCGGTGAACAGGATGTCGTTGTTGACGAAGAACAGATACTCGCCCGAGGCCATGCCGGCGGCGAGATTGTTGGACGACGAGAACGAGAAATTCGCGTGGCGCGGGACGATCTTCAGATCCAGCCTCGACCGGAAGCCGCCGGCCACGTCGAGGCTGTCGTCCGACGAGCCGTGGTCGACCACGATGACCTCGACCGGCCGCGAGGTCATGTGCCGGGCGATGGTTTCCAGGGTCTGCGCGAGGATCCGGGCGCCGTCCCAGTTCAGGATGATGATGCTGACGCGGCCGGCCGGAGATGCGGCGGCGGCCTGGGGTGGCCGGCTGACGATGTTGGTCAGCGGCAGCGCCATGGTGTCGCTGCGCGGGGACAGGCTGTCGTAGGCGGCGAAGAAGTCGACCAGCGGGAACAGGACGCGGCGGCTGCGTTCCCGTTTCTCGCCGAACTCCAGCACCGCGCCCCCGCCCTCGACGACGCGCGCCTCGATGATGCGCCAGGTGCCGTTCATCAGATGCGTCGGCCACCGGAAGCTGAATGCGTGGAACCCGCTTTCGGTCACCGTCTGCAAGCGCTTCTGGAACTGATTGGCCGTCACGATGGCGACCGAGACGCCGTCGACCAGAAGCGAGATGCGGATGGGCCGGAAGGGTGCCTGCAGGTTGACCGCCCAGCCTTCGACGGTCTCGCAGTCGACATGCTCCACCCGGCCGGCAAAGCGGTCGCTCTTGCCCTGCAGGAGGTTCCGGCCGAGGTTTGTCGGCAGGCGGCGATGGCTCGGAAAGGTCAGGGCTTCGCCGGCAACCTTCAGCGTCAGCCAATGACCCAAGCCGTCGAACAAGGCTTGGGGAACCGGCAGGCTGAAGCCGTGGTTGCCGAAGATGCCGTATTTGGCATTGACATCGTTTCGGGTCACATTCGTTTCGGTGCTGGCGACGAAACGCTTTCCGTCCCACAATTCGACCGTCACGACGGCATCGGCCATGGTGCTGTCGAAAGCCCAGCCGCGAATGATGCCACCTTCGACGGAATCGACCGACATCAGCACCTTCGCCTGGTACAGCGCCAGATTCCGACCGCTGGCGTTTGGCAGATGCCGCCCCGGTTCGCCAGCCGGCGTGACGCCGAGCCGATGAGGCCGGTTGTCGGCGAGCGCCTGGGGCAAGTGATAGGTGAAGGATGCGAGCGGTCGGTAGGGCGTGTCGGCCGACGGCTCGGCCACCGTGACGGTCAGTTCCGCGAGCTTTTCGCCGTCGCACCAGACCGCCAGGCGGATCGTTCCGCGTGCCGCCGGGATCAGCCATCCCTGGATTTCCCGGCCGAGGATGCGCCAGCTGCCGTCGAGAATGCCCGTGGACAACGAACGCGGTATCGGGCCCGATGCCGCATTCTGACGCAGCGGCGCGACCGTATCGGACGGCATCGCGTCCTGGTTCGCAGCCGTGTCCGATACCGGCGCCAAGACCGGGGCGGGGTCGAAGCCGTCGGTGGATGCCCAGCCGGTCGGTTCGGGGCTTTGGAGGTCGTCCGCGGGACGGCGCGCCACCTCCCTCAATCGGTCGAGAAACGCTGCATTGTTGAACGGCACGGTGACATCCGGCAGGACGTCCAAGTCGATCGCTTCGGACAGATGTCGGATGCGCAGAGCCGCCGGGGCGTCGGGTGCCGCCGCAACGGCTTGCGACAGGTCGTCCAGGATCGGGATGATGACGGCGGGCGGGATTTGCGCCCAATCAATTTGAAATCCGCCGAGACAGTCGGCTCTTCCGATGGCGGCAGCCAGATCGGGGCGGTGCCGGTCGGCAAGGATCGACCCGAGAGTCCGTCCCTGGAAGACCAGCTCGAGTTCGGCGATCGGGGCGTCTTCATCCGTGCCGATGCACCACCCGCCAAGGCTGGTGTCGTTGCACCATTCGACCGCGCCGCGAATGCCGGGTGGTTCACGCAGATTGCCAAGGTTCCAAGATGCCGCGACCGCAGGTTCCGTCGTTTCCGCCGCGTCCGGGACGGCTGGATATTCTGCGTCCGCCGATGGCGCCACGAACACGTTCGTTAACATTCCTTCGGTTGCGGATCGACGTCCAAGCTGAACCAAAGATAGTCTCCAGAATTGCTACGTTACGTATCGTCAGGAGATCCGATCCTCACCGATCCTCCCGGCTAGCACAGGATGCCAATCCTAAAAACAGTAGCTTCCGCTACTCGATCCGACCCGCTGGACCTGCATCAATCTCCCGTCTATCGAATTTGTGTGACGAAGGTGACCACCTGAATCACAGGATTGCAAGATTATGGCAACGGGGGAATACGGGTCGGAACTGAGGACTGGCATGCGCTACCTTGTTGGCGAACCGGCTCACCCAGGAACAGCCGCGCTTTATTTCCAAGATTTCCCAAACGCTTGGAAGACTACCGGGATTTTTCCAGGGGCGCATGGCATCAATTCCGACATTGCCGCCCACCGTGGTGGCGAAGGTGCCGATCGATCTTGATCTGCCCTACACCCTTCACCTCCGTAGAGAAAATCGTCCGGTGGATCGTTCCGTTGCGAGATCCGGGGGGCAATATCATCAGCTGTTTGTCATTTTGCAAGTGCGTCGAAAAATCACTTCGACAATAATACCGCTATTTCGAATTTTATGAGAGTCCTAATTGTCAAATAAGAAGGGCATGAGTTGTTTTATATTGAAAAGAATTACAGGATATGCGAGCCGTCTGAGTGGAAGTAATACAATAATGTCTTGAAAATAATTATTAATATATTCAATAAATATAATTTATATTTATTGAATATTGCAATAATTGTTACGAGCATTTATATGCTTGGATATTTCTGAATTGTTTCTATTTCAAAATTCTTCGAAGGCAAGCACCGCCGAGACCAGGCCGGCTTATGCCTTGGTTGCGCGCAGCGGACAAGTCTGACCTCATCTCACATCGATAGATTGAATAGTATTGATTTGTTTATTTGATATCGTTTCCCGATTTTCGGGCGTCGCGAGATGTGATCTCTTCGTCTAAGCTGGAATTGATCCTGAGATTCGCTGTAATTTCTGGCTGCATCGGCGATAGGGATCTCGATAGAAGCGAGGCGCATACTCGATGGTTCGGCACTACAACTTTCAGTCGCGCCTTGGATATTTTCGGTTGAGCGGGTGCAGCGCGCCGGAGTGCGCCATTTTTCTGAGGGCCGGAAGGTGACCGTCAGCGCCAGCGCGGCCGGCGCGCGCGGGCATGTCCTGGTCGTCGAAGGCGCATCCGGGAGAAGCGACCGGGCCGACGCCCGGCCCGCCTCGGAGGCCCGGTCGTCACGGGGCCTCGATGTCCTCCGGACGGAATTGCACCTGTCGCGGGAAGCGGGCGTGCCGGTGCGGATGTGGTGGCGGGACGACGACCTCGTCGCGAACTCGCGCGCCTTCGAAGCGCTGATCCGTCTGGCACAAACCTTCCGGACGCCGGCCCTGGTTTCGATCATCCCCGGATTGGCGTCGGAGGCCCTGGATGTCTCCGCGGCCGATCCGGACCTCATTCATTTCTGCCAGCACGGCTGGCGGCACATTAATCACCAGCCCGAGGGCGGCGGCAAAAGCGAATTCGGCGCCGGACGCGATCCGGAGGCGGTGGAAGCCGAGATCGCCGCCGGTCAGGTCGTTCTCACCCGCCTCCTGGGCGACCGGTGCATGCCGATTTTCGTCCCCCCCTGGAACGCCTGCGACGAGCGTCATCTGGAAATCGTGCGGGCCCGCGGCTTCACCGGCCTGTCGAGCTTCGGGCCGCGCCCGCGTCCCTTCGCGGTCGGCGGTCTCCGGTTGGCCAACGCCCATCTCGACATCCTGCAATGGGAGGCGCCGGGCGGCCCTCGGCCGGTGCCGTTCGACGAGGCCTGCCTGCGCCTGGCCCGCATCGTGCGAGAGCAAAGGCAGAAGCCCGAGGCGGATGCCGAACCGATCGGCATCCTGTCCCATCACCGCGCGATGCGCGAGGAGTCCTGGTCGTTGCTGGAGGGGTTGCTCTCGGCATTCTCGGGCGTGCCGGGCGTCTCCTGGCTCACCGCATCCCAGGTCTTCGCGCCACCGCCCGCCTGATCCCAGACCACGAACGTTCGGGGATGCAGCCTCGGGTCGACAAGTTCGGCCCAGGCGAAGCGATTATTGTCTCCGGTGGACGCCATGCTGGTCGCGATCAGGAGGCTGCCGGTTCCTTCAACGCCCTGCGGGACCGCAATCCGCCACGGCGTGACCCCGGTGGCGTCGGCCACGACATCGGTCCGCCCCAGCATCCGGCCATCCTCGCCGATCAGCATCAGGCCGAAACGGACCGGTCGGCCGTCCGGATGGGCCACCGTCGCCCCGCCGCGCAACTGGTCGCCGCCGCGCAGCGGAATCGGGTCGAGAACGGCCTCGGTGACGCCGCCCGGCGGCGGATGCAAGGCCAGGCGGTCGCCCTGTCGGCCGACATGGTCGCGCATCCCGCGCAACCCGAGCAGGTTCGTTTCGAGCAGGTTCACGGACGGCGCGGCGCGCGTGCCGGCCGCCGATCGGGCCGCCATGCCGGCAAGGCGCGCAACCCAGCTCCGCGACGCCGCATTGTCGGCGGCGACGGCGCGGGCGAAATCCGCCCTTTGCGCCTGGCGCGACGGATCGGGTGGCGCCGCGAGCACGCCTTCGATCGCAGCCCAGTGGGTGTCGAGCGCATCCTGCGCCGCCGCCAGGGCGGCGATCCGCGGCGCTTCGTCATGGCCCACGGCCGCGAGGCGCGCCGGCGCGTCCGCCCAGTCGCCGCAGAGGATATCCGGCAGCCCGTATTGGTCGGCCAGGTCGGCGGCCCATGACGTGGCGTCGCCGGTGATCAGGACGCCGGGATTGCCGTAGGCGAAGGCCGCCAGGAAGCAGGTCCGATCGGACCCGACATAGCCCTCGCTCGAGGCGAGGCAGGCCGCCACGTCGCGCAAGGCGGAAGGCCGATCGAGCAGAAGGTGCGGGACGGGAAGCGAGGCCGACACGGCGCGCGCCAGAATGCCGGCATTGCGATCGGTGTCGCCCGCCAGCAGGATCGGCAGGCCGCGGGCGGGCGCGGCCGCCTGCATCACCCGTTCCGCCAAGGCCGCGGCGGAAATCCCGGCGCGGTCGTCGATATGCACGACCACCGACCGGGCCGGAACCGGCTGGCCGCGGCGGACGAACAGTGCCCGGAACCGTTGCGTCAGGCTCGCACGCGGCCAGAGGCGCGCAATGTCGAGGATTGGGTCGGGAACCAGGGACACCGGGACGGTCGCATCGGTGCAGTCCCGAAGCCGCTGCAGGCTCGACCGGTCGCGGACCGCGACATAGTCGCTGGCGGCCAGCAGGGTGGCCACGAGCCGCTGCAATTCGGCCGTCCAGACGGACCCGGCAACGCCGGGTGCGTTCCAGATCAGGCGCGCGCCGGCCCGCTCGGCGGCGAGGCCTGCACCAAGCCACAGGGACGGCAGGGCAACATGGCGCATCGGATCGTCGGCGCCATAGCCGGGTTCATCGGCCGTCCCGATCCGGATCACGTCGCCGCCGCCGATCAGACAGGCATCGCAGCGAAAGCTGTCGTCCAGCGCGCGCTCGGACGCGGTCGACGACCGCGCATCCTGCCAGCGCAGGGATACCCCGCCCGCCGGAGCCAGTGCGGTCAGCCGATGGTCGGCCAACCGGGCATGCGCGATCAGCGGCATCAGCAGATCGCCGAAACCGCCGGTGTCGAAGCATCCGAACTGGGCGATATCCATTCCGGCGCCTTCCTTGCCCTGGGCCCGCCCCTGGCGACCTAGGACGGACGGACCGATTTTGCAATGCGGCGGTCCTCTTTCGCGCCCGCCCGCCCACCTGCTCGCCCGGACGGGTCGGCGGATTTGGACGGGCGGTGTGACCGGCGGGGGCCGCGACCGGCATCCAAAAGCGCGGCGCCGGCAGCCTCATTTCGCCAAGACACAATCTAAGAGCGTATAAATCGCGAGAAAACGATCGAAGATCGTATTGTTCCGCGAAAATGCGTGGCAACCAGCGCATCATTGACGCTCATGGGAGAGGCAGTATACGCCAGCATGAGAGTGCGATTAGGTTTGCATTTGTCAAAAGAGGGAGCGCCTGTATTTTTGGTTGTATAGGCATCTTTCTCTACCATTAGATAGAATCTCTCGATAAGCCGCAGTATTGACTACCGGAAAAGGGTCCGCCATGAGCCAGAGAAGCCTCTCGACATCCTGGTCGGATGCCGATTCGGTGGGGGTCGAAGCAGCCCGGTCCGGGGTCCGCGCCGCGACGATCCGTGCGATGTCCAGTTGGGCGCTGGACGATCTGGCCGCGGCGCCATCGATCCGAGGGGCTGTGGAGCAGGTAACGGCCGGTGGCGTGCGCGGGTGGTGCCTTTGGGCATCCGATCCCCGGTCGATCGTCGATCTGGAGATCTCGTTTCTCGGCATCCCGCTCTGCGCCGCCAGGACGGGCGTCGGGCGTCCGGATATCGGTGGCATCCTGGGGCGGGGAACCGTCCCGGTCGGTTTCGAGATCGCCTGGGCTTCGCTTTGGTTCGGCGATGTCGATACGGGTGCGTTGGTGGCCGAGGTGGCGCGCGCGCCCCATGCACCCGCCGCGGTATCCGTCCGGGTCGCCGCCGCCGGCCGACCTTATCTGCCGGTTCTGCCCAATGCGGACCTTGCGCTCACGAATGCCGAAATGCTCGCCATCGTCCGGGAGCGGACGGCTCCGACCGGCGGCATCGACAGCGTCGATCTGCTGACGGTCGATGCGCAGATCTGCTGGCCCGGCAAGGAGCGGCCGATCACGGTGGCGCTGACGGTGGACGGGCGCGCCGTGGCCGCGGAGAAGATCGCTGCGCGGGCGCCTACGGACGGCATCGAACGGATCCGGATCCCGATCCCGGCCGATCTGATCGATGGGGGAATCCATCGAATCGGTCTTCTCGCCGTAGCCGAACCGCCGGCCCCGGTCGGCGCGACGATCGAGGTGCGTTTGTCGGTCGTCAGCGAGGCGGCCTGGTCGGTCCGTGGAACGCTCGTCGAGGGCTGGATCGTCGGGGCCTGCGATCGGGCGGTGACGCTCGATCTCCTCGCCGACGGCAGCGTCGTCGCCTCCGTGCCGGTGACGCTTGAAGCCGGCCGACCGGTCAGCTTCGCCGGCATGCTGCCGCACCAATTGACCGACGGTCAGACGCATAGGCTGCAGGTCGCCGTGTCCGGGGAACGGGTCATGCCGCTGAAGCATGTCTCCGGGGGCCTGGAGGTGGATTTCCGGCGCCGGATCGCGGCTCGGGTCGAGGCGACCACCAACGGGTCGATCCAAGGCTGGGCCTTCGACCGCCTGGCGCCGGAAGCGGCCGTCGAGGTCGAGCTTTGGGAGGGACCGGTCCTGCTCGGCCGGACGATGACGAATCTCATCCGGTCCGATGTGAACAAGGCCTTCGATCTGCAGGGCCCGCACGGCTTCGCGCTGTCGATCCCGGCCCGGCATTTCGACGGGATGGTGCATCAGTTGACGCTCCGGATCGGGGGCGAGGAGATCTCGATCGCGCCGGACAAGCGCTTGCCGAAGATCCTGGCGCCGTCCCTGATCGCCGATCCGGCGCTGCGCTATGCCGGCCGCGTCGAGATCGTGTCGGCACAGCAGGTCTCCGGCTGGGCGGTCAATCGCCTCGCACCCTCCGAACCGGTTTCGGTGTCGATCTTCGTCGACGGCGTCTGCGAGGCGGTCGTTTCCGCCGATCAATTCCAGAAGCGCCTCCAGAGCATCGCCGGTTCGGGCTACCATATCTTCCAGTACAAGTTCCCGCTGCGTCTGATGAACAACAGCCTGCGGACCGTGGAGGTCTTCATCAGCGACGGGCATGTTCCGCTCGAGGTCATTCTGCACGGCAAGCCCCCGGGCGAGCGGAGCTCCAAGATTGAGGTATTCTTTCCGCTGATCGACTATTTCGGCGCCACCGTCGGCGCCCCGGCTTGCAACGATCCCTATCCGCACCGGCTGACCAACATCGTCGAAGGCCGCCCGAACCCGACGCCGCTCCGGCCGGCCGGCTCGGGCGATCCCGAGGTCAGCTTCATTCTGCTGAACTGGAACGGAGCGCCGCTGCTCGATCAGATGCTCGAGTCCGTCGCGACGCACATGGCCGGCGAGAGCATCGAGCTGCTGATCGTCGACCACGGCTCGACCGACGACAGCCTGGCGGTCATCGAAAAGTACCGCGCAAAGCTCGATATCCGGCTGTTTGCCCGGGGCGCGAACTTCTCCTTTTCGGCGTCGAACAATTACGCCGCCGCGCGGGCCAGGGGGCGCTATGTCTTCCTGGTCAACAACGACCTGGTCTTTCCGAGCAACTGCCTGCCCACTCTGCTGTCCTGGCTCGAACAGGATCCTTCGGTCGGCATCGTCGGCGCGGGCCTGCTCGAACCCCTGCCCAAGGCCGGCGGCGGATGGCGATACGCCTCGCACCATCGCGGCGTCCAGTTCGCGCCGTTCCTGCGCGCGGGCGACGATCCGACCTTCGGGGCGATCGAGACCCACGACGCCTACTCCGCCATCGGCGCGGCCCTGGAGGTGCCGGCCGTCACGGGTGCCGCCCTGCTGTGCCGGCGCGAGGATTTCCTGGCCGTCGGCGGACTGGACGAGATGTACTTCTACGGCATGGAGGATATCGACCTCTGCATGCGCATGTCGCGCCATTTCGGCACGCGCATCATCTGCGACCTGTCGGCGATCATCCTGCACAATCGCAGCTTTACCCGGACGGGCCGTCTGGTGACCGGGAAGCCCAATCCGGTCCTGACCCAGTCCGCCAGTCAGAACCGGAACACCATTCTGTTCAGCCAGCGCTTCAAGCGGCGGTTCGTGCAGGCATCGCTGGCTTCGGCGATCGAGAGCCAGACCCTGTGGCGCAACCAGCCGCTTCGCGTCACCTTCGTGGTCAGCGAGGTCTCGCTGGAGGCCCCGGCGGGCGACTTCTCCATCGCCCTGGAGATGGCTGAGGCCTTGCGATCCGGTTCTGCGTGGGAGGTCGCCTTCGCGCTTCCGGAAACGACCGACGTGATCGGGACCGATGTCCTGGTCGTGATGCGCCCCGACTTCGATCTCGCCGCGGTCCGCAACGGAAATCCCGGCATGGTCTCTGTCGCCTGGATCGGAGACCGCGTCGACCGATGGCAGGAAACGGCGCATCTGCAGGGCTACAATCTGCTGTTCTGCACGTCGTCGCTCGGGGTCGAAACGATTGCGCGGACGACGGGCCGGACAGCCCACCTGCTGCCGCTCGCCGCCAACGACGAGCGCTTCCATCCCGGGACATCGGTGCCGCACGATGCGGCCGACATCGTCTTCGTCGGCAGCCGCCACGATGGCCGGTCGCGGGCGGCCGTCGACCTGCTCGGCGAGATCAATCTGACCGGCGAGGTGGCAATCTACGGCTTCGGCTGGGATCGTCCGCCGCAACCGGCCGGACATTGGCGCGGTCCGCGCCGCTATGACGAACTGCCGGAGATCTACGCCTCCGCCAAGATCGTCGTCGACGATTCCCGTCCGGCCCGGCAGGAATGGGGTGCGCTCAATGCCCAGGTCTTCGACGTGCTGGCATCGGGCAGTCTCGCCGTCACCAATTGCCGGGGCGGATCGCAGGATCTGTTCGGCGGCCGCCTGCCGACCTTCGCCGACAGCGCGGAACTGGCGGACCTGCTCAAGCGCCATCTCGACCACCCGGCCGAACGGGAGGCATTGGCGGCGGCCCTGCGCGCCGAGGTTCTGGAAAAGCACACCTACCGGCACCGCGCCGAAACCTTCAAGTCGGCCCTGGCTGCCCTGGTGCGGGACAGTCTGCGCTTCGCGATCAAGGTTGCGGCGGACGGTGCCGATGACCGCGACGGATTCGAGACTTGGCAGATGGCCCTCGGCCTGCAGCGCGCCCTGCACCGGGCCGGGCACTTCGCCCGCGTCGATGTCAGGCCCGATTGGGGTTACGGTCAGTCTGCGGGTGACGACGTCGTCATCGTGCTGCAGGGCGGCGGCGCCTACAAGCCGGCGCCGTCCAAGATCAACATCCTGTGGCTGACGGACGGTCCGGACGACCTCCCGTTGGCGCAATTCGACAGCTACGACCATATCTTCGTCGCGTCGGCCAACCTGGCCGACCGCCTGAAGTATCGCCTGGGCGAGCGGGTCTCGGCGCTGCTGCCCTGCGTCGACCCGGAGGTCTTCCGGCCGGTCGAGGCGGAGCCGGAAACGGTCGCCGATGTGGCCTTCGTGGGCGGCTGCAGTGGCGGACGTCCGGCCATCGTCGATGCGGCGCTGCAGGCCGGAATCGCGGTCCGCGCGTTCGGACCGGGCTGGGACGGACAGGTTCCGGCCGGATCGGCGTGCGGCATGTCGCTCGCCGCGGAGGCGCGCCGTGCCTGCTATTCGGGCGCCGGGATCGTTCTGCACCAGCATTCGGCCAGCATGCGCCGGGAGGGTATCGTCTCGACCTGGCTGATGGAGGCCGGAGCCTGCGGGGCTGCGGTGATCTCCGACGATCTTGCGGGTCTGTCGGAGATCTTCGGCGATGCCGTCGCCATCTGCAACGGCGCCGAAGACCTGGAAGCCAAGACGCGCGCGCTGCTCGCCGACGGCGATCGGCGGCGGGCGATGGGTGCCGACCTGCGCCGGATCATCGTGGAACGGCATACGGCCGATCAGCGCGTGCAGGACATTCTGAAAGTGGTCGAATCCTTCCGGTAAGGGCGCAAATGCCCGGAACGGTTCATGACAGCCGGCGGCGGCCTGTCCGGCGGCCCGCTGCGGAAGTATTGCCGCGCCGAGCGGTTCGGATCGAAGCGGGCGCGTGTCGATGAAGCGAGCCGGACGCGGCACCCGCTCGGATATCCGGTCGGAACGGATCGGCCGGCCGATGCCGGCCAGGACCCGGCGACCGCCGCATCGCCGGCACGCGACGCCCATCGGGGATGGGATCGGAGAGGATCTTTCGGATGCTGTTCAATCAGGTCTCGAAGCCGCAAGGCGATGCGGTCTTCATCCATGTCCATGTTCCGCGGACCGGCGGCACGTCGCTGCGCCGGCTGTTCGAGCGGACGTTCGGGGCCGAGTCCTTCATCTTCAACTACAATGGCGAGATCGAGACGGCGACACCCGAACAACGCGACAAGTGCCGGCTGATCAGCGGTCACATACCGTACGGAGTGCACAGGTACTTTTCGAAACCCTGCCACTACATCACCGCGACGCGCGATCCGATCGCCCGCTACCAGTCCCTCTATGCCGAGTTCCTCACCAATTCCAACAGCCGGCTGCACCATGCGGCGGTGCGCTACGGCATCGACGATTTTCTGCGCTTCTGCATCTACAGCGACGATGCCTATACGCTCCACCAACTGGGCAACCTGCAGTGCCGGCTGATCTCCGGATCGAATGATTTCGAGACCGCCAAGGCATTCATCGACAGCAAGTATCTGCTGGCCTGTCCGTTGCCGGAACTGGATCTGATGGTCGCCATGTTGGCGGAGGTTGCCGGAGCGGGCGACGTGGGCGCCGTCGAGCGGGTGAACTGGTCGGCGCCGCGCCTGGAGGGCCTACCGTCCCGGTTGGTCCTGTCGGACGCGTCGCTGGACCTGCTGTTCGAACACGACTCGGGCGATTTCCACCTGCACAGCTATGTGCAGCAGGCCTTTCGGAAGGTCGCCGAGACCTGGGTGCCGGGTGGGGCGCCGGGTGGGGCGCCGGATGCGGCGCCGGATGCGGCGCCGACACGGGCCGTTGCCGCGCCGGTGCCGCCCCGGCCGGACCCCGAAGAGCAGACCATCCCGCCATCCGACCTGCGCTTCATGGGCGAGGCCGATGCGGACTTCATGGGCATGGCACAGGCGTTGGCCGACCAGGTCCGCACCATGCTGCCTCGCGAGATCGGCGACGATTTCGAGCTTCTCGATGTCGGCTGCGGCTACGGCCGCCTTGCCTATGGTTTGAGGGCGCGGGACTATCCCGGCCGCTACACCGGCTTCGACTGCCTGCCGCGACAGATCGATTGGCTGAACCGGAATTTCGGGAACCGCGATGCCTATCGGTTCCATCATCTTGATCTCGTCAACGAACGCTACAATCCGACCGGCCGGCCGCTGGCCGACGTGAGCCTGCCGATGGCCGAGCAGTCCAGCGACTGTCTGGTCGCGCTTTCCGTGTTCACCCACATGTACGAACACGAAGTGGTCCAGTATTTCCGGCGGTTGAAGGCGTTGATAAGGGACGGCGGCCTGTTCATTGCCACGTTCTTCCGAATTCCGCCCGGGTTCGCTCTCGGCGCAAAATATCCGAATGCCATATACGAACTGACCAAGCGGGTTTCGGAGAATGCCTTCATCGCGTCCGAAGACCAGCCGTTATGGGTCATCGCCTTCCGCGAGGCCTTCCTGTTGAAGCTCTTCGCGCGGGAAGGTTTCGAGGTTGTTCTGCAGCGCAAGGGCAAGTGGCTTTCCGGCGAGAACGCCCTGGGTCTGCAGGACTGGTTCATGCTCCGCAAGAAGCCATCTCCCGGCTCGGATACGGTCCGCTTCGCGCCGATCGCAACCAATGCCGATCCGGGGGTCTGCCCGATCTGCGGCTCGAAGGCCTTCGGGCCCGGTCCGGGCGGCCGTCTGGCCGCCAGCGGCAGCAATCCGCGGTGTCTGCAGTGCGATTCGCTGGAACGTCACCGCATCGTCCGCACCCTGTTCCACGGCCTGCCGATCGGGCTCCTCAATTGGCGGCATGCGCTTCTGATCGGCGCCAGCGCCGGGATCGAACCCGGCTGGTTCCGATCGATGGACCGTCTCGACCTCGAGCGGCCGGAGGACCTTGCCGAGCGGCTCGCCGCGCTCCCCGACGGCAGCTGCGACTTCGTGGTGCTCGACCATGTCCTTGAGTTCGTCGACGACGACCGGGCGGCGTTCGCGGCCTTGCGCCGGGTCCTGTCCGGGCGCGGCATCCTGCTGATCACCTTCGCAAATTCGGCACAGTCCGACCGAACCGTGGATTTTGCCGAGCCGACCGGCCCCTATGCGCGCTGGCACGCCTATGGTGCGGATCTGCCCCGTCACTTCGATCTCAAAGGCCACCGCATGCGCATTCTGGCCGTCTCGGTCGAAGACCCCGGCACCGGGGTCCGGGAGACCGCGCACCTGTTCTTTTCCGATCAGGCGGCGTTTCATCAGGTCCGACGCGTGCTGGGCGTCTCGAACGCCACCGGCGCCGACGGGAGCGAATGATCCTCGGTAAGGTCTTGCACGTGCTCTCCCGATCCGAGCCGGTCACTCCGATCGGATCGTGCGCGAGCCGCGGGGACCGTTCCCGACGAGGCCGGCGCGCGCCGGCCGTATCGGCCGGGATGGTCCGCACGGAGGGGGGAGCCGGAATGGCCGCCGGAACGCGGCCCTGGTGGGCAACCGGGGTTCTCTACGAGGTCTATCTGCGCTCGTTCCAGGACGGCAACGGGGACGGGATCGGCGACCTCGCCGGGCTGGCGGCGCGTGCCGACTATCTGGCCGGGCTCGGCATCCGGGCGATCTGGATCACGCCCTTCCAGCCCTCACCGATGGCCGATTTCGGCTACGACGTCGCCGACTACTGCGGCGTCGACCCGCGTTACGGCACGCTCGAAACCTTCGACGCCGTGCTCGACGGCCTGCGCCGGCGCGGCATCGGCACCATCGTCGACTTCGTTCCGCACCACACGTCGGATAGCCATCCCTGGTTCCGGGAGGCCCGGTCGTCGCGGGCCTCGCCGCGGCGGGACTGGTATGTCTGGCGCGATCCCGCGCCCGGCGGCGGACCTCCGAACAACTGGCTGAGCCAGACGGATGGCCCTGCCTGGACGCTCGATCCGGCCACGGGCCAATATTACCTGCACAGCTTTCTGCCGCAGCAGCCCAGCCTGAACTGGCGCAATCCCGAGGTCCGGCGTGCCATGCTCGACGCGATGGCCTTCTGGCTCGACCGCGGCGTTGCCGGCTTCCGCGTCGATGTGATGCAGGGCCTCCTGGTCGATCCCGGCTTCCGCGACGATCCGCCCAATCCGCAATGGCGGGACGGCGATCCCGGTTTCATGCGTCTGGCGGCGGTCAACAGTTCCAACCAGCCCGACGTGCTCGATATCGTCGCCGAGATGCGTAGCCTGATGGCCGCCTATCCGGGCGATCCGGTCCTGATCGGTGAGATCTACCGGCCCGTCGAGACGCTGGTCGCCTATTGCGGGACACCGCAGAGCGGCCTGCAGATGCCGACGAATTTCAATCTCTTCTCGACGCCCTGGCGCGCCGAGGCGATCCTGGACCTGGTGACGCGCTACGAGGCCGCGCTCCCGGCCGGCGCCTGGCCCAATTGGGTGCTCGGCAATCACGACATCGGCCGGGTCGCGACCCGCATCGGCCTCGCCCAGGCCGGCGTGGCGATGCTGATGCTGATGACGCTGCGCGGCACCCCGACCCTGTATCAGGGCGATGAACTCGGCATGGAGGACGTGTCCGTTCCCCCGGACCGCGTCCGCGATCCCTTCGCGCGGTTCGGCGCCGGGCGCGGGCGCGATCCGGAGCGCGCGCCGTTGCCGTGGGACGAGGGGCCCCATGCGGGCTTCTCGACGCAGGCGCCCTGGCTGCCCCTGCCGCCGCCGGGGCGACCGCGCTGCGCCGCTGAACAGGCGCGCGACCCGATCTCGCTCCTGTCGCTGACGCGCCGCCTGATCGCCCTGCGCAACCGCGAACCGGCCCTCTCGGAAGGCACCTGGATCGGCATTTCGGCCGACTGCGGGGTCCTGGTCTACGATCGCAGCCATGCCGGCCGGACCTTTCGGGTGGTCCTGAATGTCACCGCCGCACCGGCCCGGATCGCTGTTCCCGCCGACAGCCGAGCCGTCCTGTCGACGCATCGGATCAATCCGCCGCCGGTATCTGACGGATCACTCGCCCTCGCGCCGGATGAAGGCGTCGTGCTCCGGCTCAAGAGGATCACCCGATCTGAATGGATCGGATGATCCTCTGCGTATTTTGGTTTGCACAAGCTTTTTCCGATCGGAGCGGGCCGCTCTGATCGGACCTTGCTCTGAGGGCGCCGTCGGACCGGACCCGCCGCCGGCCGCGGCTGCAGCGGCGGCGAGTTCCGCCTGGGCCAGGATGTAGAGGCCGGCGCCATAGCCGACCATCGGGATCGAACCGGCGTAGCGGCCGGCCGGCGCGCCCGGCGCGACGTCGTAGGTCTCCGGGATCAGGCCGAAATGCCGGATCGCCCGGTCGGTCGTGATGTCGAGCAGCTGCCGGGCGCGGTCGAGCCGGCCCCGTCGCGCTGCCACGCAGGCGGCGCGGAGGTTGACGAAGGCCCATTCGGCCGACGCGTAGCTTCCGCCGCCGGCGCTGCGCCGGTAGCCGCCGGAGGGAACCCGCAAGGTTTCGAGCGCCGCGTAGGTGCGGTGGGCGACCGGCGTTTCCAGATCGGTCGCGACGCCGAGCGCGAACAGCTCGAAGGCCGCGCCGTCGATGTCGGTCTCCGGGCTGGATTCGCGCGCGCCGCGCAGGTGGCCCGTGGCCGGATCGCGGAAAGTGTCCGGGATTGCCGTCGCGATCGCCTCCGCGAGCGCGGCATGGCGCGCCGCATCCTCCGGCTGCCCGCATGCGGCCGCCAGCGCCGCGAAGTCGGCCAGACCGCGCGCGGCGGTCACGCTGGTGTAGAGGAAGTGTCGCGCATTCTCCTGGTGCACCTCCCAGATCGAGCAATCCGGACGCATCACCGGCGCCTCCGTCTCGATCCGGGCCGCAATGGCCTCCGCCACGTCCTCGCGCAGGATGTCGTAGATGCGGCGCCCGTCCAACGGCGTGGCCAGCCAGGCGGCGTCGCCGTCGGTTTCGACCAGGATGCGGGTGGCCCACAGCACCAGACCCCAGCCGTCGGTTTCGATGTTGGGGGTGGCATGGCCGGCATAGTCGGCCTCTTCCTGACCGTCGCCGAAATAGCGCACGACCGATACCCGGTAGGGGATGCCGCCGACCCAGTCGCGGTAGCGTCCGGCGCGCCGGTTGCCGAGCAGGAACAGCAGCGCGCGCCGTGCCTCGTCACGATGGCCCATGGTGGCCAGCGCGGCAATGGCGTAGCAGCCGTCGCGGACCCAGCCGATCGACCATTCGCCCGGCGCCAGGGAGGCCAGCATCATGCCGTCTGCGGGTGTCTCCCGAACCTGCCCCATGCGGAGCACAGCCTCGCTCTGCCGCCAGACCGAGATCGCATCCGGCTGCGTCAGCCAGGTCGGAACAGGCCGCCGCCACGCCCGCCAGGCGCCCAGTTCCGCCTCCGCCAGCGCCTCCGCATCGCGATCCGCGACCCAGGCGTCGATCGCCGCGATCGCCGCCTCGCGATCGGATGCCGCATCGAGATAGGCGACCACGAAACCCAGCGCCGGCCCCTCGGCGGCCATCACGACCGGCGCCGTCGCCCGGCCGCCGGCTGGACCGTCCCGGCGCACCGTCGTCCGGCCGACGGCCCGATAGAGCAGCGTACCCTCGCCCGGTCCCTGTTCGATCAAAAGGTCCGGCCGCAGTTCGGTGCGGATCGGATCGCCCGGACCGGGGACGATCGCGAACGGGCTCTTCCAGAACGGCTCGGCGACGGGGCGGAGCCCGAGACGGAAGGAAAGATCGGCCCCGGTCGACGCCGCGCCAGGGGCCTGCAGGCCGATCAGGACGGCATTGAGGGCAAGACCGAACGGCGACACCACGGTCAGCGTCGCCGCGTCGGTGAACCGAACCCGGACGATATGGGTCTCTTCGACATACCCGGCCTCCCGGACCGGCTTGGTTGCCGCGCCGTCGACGCGAAAGGCGAGATCGGCAAGGAGGTTGCGCCGTTCGATTCCGAAGCCTGTCGGGTCCGGCCCGGGCCTGAGATAGCGGTAGGGATGATCGAGGACGGCGGTGACGCGGCCGGTCGGGGCGTCGACCAGCGTGAAGTTCCTGCCGTTGCCGGTGGTCAGGGTGAAGTAGCTGCGACCCTCCAAGTCCGCGCCTCCTCGCGCCTGCTGGAACCCGCCGCGGCCTGGCCGGCAGGAGCGGCGCGGCCGCGGGAAGTGACCTTCATGCGTCGCTCGCGCGGCCGGGACCGGACGCGGCGCCGCCCAAGACCATCGCCGACATCGCCGCCGTTGGGAATGTCCCCGACCGCTTCATCGGCCGGATGATCCGGCCGGCCCGTCGGTCGCCGGGCGTTCCGGCGGCATTGGCCATCGCCCGCCGCCCATCGCCCACGGCCCATCGCCCTGCCGTCATCCGCGCCAGGCACGGATTTTCGGACTACATCGATATCCGCTTGCCCTTGCCGTAGGCATCGAAGGTCTCGACCAGATGATCGAACAGTGCCGCCACGCGCGGCACGGGGCGAAGCGTCTCGTGCGCTACGATCCATGTCGGGAGCTGCGGCAGTTCGATGTCCGGCAGAACCTGTTCCAGCTCGGGGTAACGGGCCGCCGCCGGAATTTGCGCGACGGCAATGCCGACACCGGCGCGGGCCAGCGCCAGTTGGGCCGGGTGGCTGTCCGTGCGGGCGATCCATCGGATGCGGGCGGGGTCGCCGAACATGGCCGCAATGGCGAGTTCGCCGCGGCGGCGATCCGGCCCGATGAACAGATGCTCGCCGGTGTCGGCCTTCGAGGCGGGGCGGCCATGGGCCGCCAGATAGTCCCTGTGGGCGAACAGGCCGAGCGGAATCGACGGCACCTTCCTCGCCACCAGCGCCGATTGCTCCGGCGGGTGCATCCGTACCGCGACGTCGACCTGCTGGTCGAGCAGATCGGCACTGGCATTGTCCAGTTCGAGCTCGACGGTGAGCCGCGGATGCTTGTCGCGCAGGCTGCGGAGCATGGGCGGCAGAACCTCGATCCCCACGAATTCGGAGACGCTCAGCCGAACCCGGCCCGCCGCCTCCGTCGAATCCGCCGAAGCGGCGCGCAGCATCGCTTCCGAGGCGTGCGCCATGGCGCGGGCGGGCGCGATCATCGCTTCCGCGGTCGGCGTCGGCACCAGCCCATGCACCGACCGGGTGAACAGCGCCGTGCCCAGCGCGGCCTCCAGCCCCTCGATGCGCGCCCGCATGGTCGGCTGGGACAATCCCAGACGACGCGCGGCGGCCGATAGGCTGCCGGTTTCCATCACCGCCAGAAAGGCGCGCTGAGAGTCCCAATCCACGTTTTTGTTCATAAAAATCTTTTAGTCTGATGACGGAGAATTGGCAATTTTCTTGTGAACAGATTCGACGGAAGGTCTCCCTGTCGAAAGGAGATCCCAGATGGTTCAGACGGTTTCCACACATGCAGCCAGCCGGGCGACCGGTCGGTCCGCCCTCGTTCTCGGTGCGACCGGTGGTGTCGGCGGCGCCATTGCCACCGGGCTCATCCGCGACGGATGGCAGGTCCGCGCCCTTTCCCGCAACGCCGAAGCGGCCACCTCCGGCTGGCGGCAGGATTGCCCCGCGCCGCATTTCGTCGCCGGCGATGCCATGGATGCCGCGTCCGTCATTCGCGCGGCGACGCTTCAGGATGGCGTCGGCGTCATCGTCCACGCGGTCAATCCGCCGGGTTATCGCAACTGGTCGTCGCTGGTCTTGCCGATGATCGACAACACGCTGGCCGCCGCCCGAGCGGCAGGCGGAGCCCGCATCGTGCTGCCCGGCACGGTCTACAACTACGATCCGGCGCGGACCACCGTGATCGACGAGCACAGCGCCCAGAATGCGCACACCGTGAAGGGCCGGATCCGCGTCGCGCTGGAACGGAAGCTGGCGGCGGCAGCCCCGGAGGTTCCCTCGCTCATTCTGCGGGCCGGCGACTTCTTCGGCCCGGGAACGCGGGCGAGCTGGTTCGCGCAGGCGATGGTGCGGCCGGGGCGGTCCGTGCGCAAGTTCACCAGCCTGGCGGCGGGCGTTCCACACGCCTACGCCTATCTGCCCGATCTCGCGGCGACTTTCGTCGGCCTGCTGGCGATCCCCGAGCGTCTGCGTCCCCATGAGACGCTGCAGTTCGCCGGGCACTGGGATGCGACCGGCAGGCAGATGGGCGATGCGGTTCGCCGGATCGTCGGGCGTGATGTGCCGGAGGCGGGTTTCCCCTGGTGGATGATGCGCCTCCTGGCACCCTTTGGCGGGTTTCCGAAAGAAGTTCTGGAGATCGAGCCGGTGTGGAAGCACCCCATGCGTCTCGACAATCGCCGGCTGGTCAGCCTGCTCGGCGTCGAACCGCATACCGCGCTCGACCAGGCCGTTGCGGCGACGCTCGCCGACATGGGCTGCCTTGCGCAACCGCAGCCAGGCGGTGCCCGCCTCGTCCAGGCCTGACAACCGGCAGAAAGGCAGCGGAAGATGAACTGGAAAACCTACCTGATCGCGCAGGCCTTCGGCGTCGCCGCCTTCAACACACTGTGCAATGCCGCCTACACCGCGTGGATCTGGCGCGACGAGCCCGTGCTGTCGCTCGACCGGATCGGCTCCGACCTCGCCATGACCCCGGTCTGGATCGGCCTGCTGTCGGTGCTGTTGGGCACGCCCTTCATCCGCAAGGCGCTGGCCGACGGGCGGATGATCGGCGAGGCGAGGCAGCGCCCGCATCCGCTGGCGATCCTGCTTCCCCGCAATCTGCTGATCCGGGCGGTCGGGATTGCGGCCCTGTGCGGGATGCTCCTCGCTCTGCCGTTGGCGCTGATTCTGCCCCAGCTCGGCGACGGCCTGCTGACGCAGGTCGAAGCCATCGGCAGCAAGGCGATCATCACCGTCGCCTTCAGCCTCGTCATCGTGCCGCTGGTGGCCTACGCGACGATCGCCGACGTGCCGGCGGCGACTGGGGGGCGCGCGTCACGGTGATGCAGCGAGCGCCAGACCAGAGAGCGGATTTCGACGGTTCGCGACACCGCCCGGCACAAGTCCGGCAACCGGCAAAGACAACGGACCACAGAAGAAGATCGGCAGGGTGGCAGCGGGAGGCATCCGTGCCCTGGCCCACCCTTGTCCGCGCCCGGGAACGACTACCGCCCGTTCTCGGACTGCACAGCAAGGCGGAGTCCGGCTCGCAACCGCGCGATCGGCCGAAATTGGCAACATGCTGGAGAAAATGGGAATTCTCGCCGGAACCGCAAAAGCCGAGGTTCGTGCAGAGTGAGACGGAAGGCCGTTCAGAGACTGTCAGCCACCGCCCGGACGGTCCCAGAGGGTCTGTCCCGTCGCGCAAACCCCTCTGGACGCAAAAGGAATTTCGAGCGCTGAAGCGCAGGTCTTGGGGATCGTGGAGGGAGAATGGCGGAGGGATTGCACCGGCGATCCAACCTTCTCTGCTCCGGACCCTGCCACAACGCTATTTCCATTTTTTTCGAAGTAGGCTTGACGACCGAGCTTTCTGGCGCCATCTTATTTCTATGAATATCGAAGAAGCAGCGGACCAGCTTGAAGCCCTCGGCAATTCGACCCGGCTCCAGATCTACCGGACCCTCGTTCGGGCCGGCGATGCGGGCATGTCGGTCGGACGCCTCCAAGACAGGATCGGCATCGCGGCTTCCACCCTGTCTCATCACCTGAAGCGGCTGGTAGAGACGGGCCTAGTTGCCCAAGAGCGACAGGCCACCACCCTGATCTGCCGGGCACAGTATCCGGCCATGCGCGACCTGATCGGTTTCCTTTCGGACGAGTGCTGCGCCGACATGCGCAACGGCTGTGCCTCCGGCGAGGCGGCGTGATCGGGTTTTTCGGCTTCATTTATTCGGTATTTCTAGAAATAGGGAAGGAATGCCATGACTGGTCTCCGCGATCTGCCCGTGGCCGTCATCGGCGCGGGTCCTGTAGGTCTCGCCGCCGCAGCCCATTTGGTCGAGCGCGGTATTCGCCCGCTCGTCTTCGAGAAAGGCCGGAGTGTCGGCGCCGCTGTCGCGGCCTGGAGTCACGTCCGGGTCTTCACGCCCTGGAGCCTAAATGTGGATGCGGCCGCCGCTCGACTCCTCGCGGCGACCGGATGGCCGGCGCCCGACCCGGACGAGACCCCGACCGGCGCCGCCATCGTCCGGCGCTACCTCGAGCCGCTTGCCCGGGTCGAGGCGATCGCGGCGGGGCTGCATCTCGGCGCGACGGTCATGGGGGTCACCCGCAAGGGCTTCGACAAGATGACGAGCCCGGGTCGCGACGCCGCCCCCTTCGTCCTGCACTGGCGGGACGCGGCCGGCCGCACCCACTGCACCGAAGCCCGGTCCATCATCGATGCCTCGGGCGTTTGGTCGAGCCCGAACCCGATGGGGGTCGACGGCATGCCGGTCCCGGGAGAACAGGATGCCACGGTTGCGGCCGCGATCGCGAGCGGGATCCCGGACGTGCTCGAGGCGGAGCGTGGGCACTATGCGGGCCGGCGCGTCCTCGTCGTCGGCGCCGGACATTCCGCCATCAACGTCGTCCTCGATCTCCTCCGGCTCCAGGCCGAGGCGCCGGAGACCCGGGTTGTCTGGGCCCTGCGGCGCGAGCGTCTCGACCTGATCGCCGGCGGCGGCCTCGACGACAAGCTCGCCGAGCGCGGCGCTCTCGGACTTGCCGCCAAGGCTGCGATCGAGGCGCGGCGGCTCGAATTGCTGGCGCCCTTCGCCGCCGAGTGGATCCAGGCTCGACCGGATGGGGTCCGCATCGAGGCGCGGCACGGAGAGAGGTCCGTGACGCTGGACGTGGATCGGATCGTCGTGGCCACAGGCTTCCGCCCGGATCTCCGGCTCCTCGCCGAGTTGCGGGTCGCGCTGGATCCGGCCGTCGAAGCGCCACCGGCCCTGGCCCCGCTGATCGATCCCAACCTCCATTCTTGCGGCACCGTCCCGCCCCATGGCGCTGCCGAACTCGCCCAGCCCGAGCCCGGTCTTTACATTGTCGGCGCGAAGAGCTACGGGCGCGCGCCGACATTCCTGATGGCGACGGGATACGAACAGGTCCGGTCGGTCGTCGCCGCCATCGCGGGGGACGAGAAGGCAGCGCGTGAGCTGCATCTCGTCCTGCCGGAGACGGGCGTCTGCAGTGCCGTTCCCGGGATCGCCGACGCGGCATGCTGCGGGGATCCTGTTCCGGCGGCAGAGGGGGCCGATTGCCGGGCGGACCGGGACGCCAAAGCCGCGGCCATGGATGGCTGCGGCTGTTCAGCGGCGCCCACACCCGCACCGGCAGTCTCCGGGTGCTGCGGCGGCGCGAAGACGCGGCCCGATGCCGATCTGGTCGAGGCGTAACGGCCGATTGGCGCTCGAACCTTCTTGAGGATGTCTGGAGCTACGTGCTTATGCGCTCTTGCGCATACGTGTGGCGACGCCGACGTTCGGGCCATGTCGGACATTATTTCGGTTCTGTCGGCGCTCGCCGAACCCACCCGCCTTGGAGCGATGCGGATCCTGCTGGACGGGGGAGAGCATTGCGTTTGCGAACTGATGCGCAGGCTCGGCGCCAGCCAGTCGCGCATGTCCCGCCACATGGGGATTCTCAAGGCGGCCGGGCTGGTGGTCGACCGGCGCGACGCGCAATGGGTCCGGTATCGGCTCCATCCGGAGATGTCGCCCCACTCGGCGGTGATCGTCGAGGCGGCAGTCGTCGCCCTGACAGAGACAAGGCTCGCGGCATGAACACGTTTGCCGGCTCGAGACCCGACCTTCGCGAGGCGCCGGCCCTTTGGATCGGCGGCACGGTGCTGTTCGTGTTCGCCTGGTTCCTATTATACCGGCAACTGGTCCCATTCTCGGAATGGGCCGTTGCGCATCTGCCTGTGGACGCCGGGAGCCATCTTGGCGAATCCGTCAAATTCTTTATCTACGACACCCCCAAGGTGTTGATGCTGCTCACCCTGGTCGTGTTCGGGATGGGCGTGGTTCGTAGCTTTTTCTCACCCGAGCGCACGCGGGCGCTGCTGGCGGGCCGTGCCGAAGGCTTCGGCAATGTTGCGGCCGCGGGTCTGGGCGTGTTCACCCCCTTCTGTTCCTGCTCGGCGGTACCGCTGTTCGTCGGCTTCGTATCGGCGGGCGTGCCGCTCGGCGTGACCTTCTCGTTCCTGATCGCCGCGCCGATGGTCAACGAGGTCGCGCTCGGGCTTCTGTTCGCGCTGCTCGGCTGGAAGGTCGCGCTGACCTATCTGGCGTTCGGGCTGACGCTGGCCATCGTGGCGGGCTGGGTGATCGGCCGCCTTCATCTGGAGGGTTGGCTGGAGGAATGGGTCCGCAACGTGCGGGCGACCGCCGTCAGCCTGCCCCAAGAGCGCCTTTCGATTGTCGATCGGCTCCGTGCCGGGGTCGACGCCGTCAAGGAGATCGTCGGCAAAGTCTGGCTCTGGATCATCGCGGGCATCGCGGCCGGCGCCTTCATCCATGGCTATGTGCCCAACGAGCTCCTCGCCACCATCATGGGAAAGGACAGCTGGTGGTCGGTTCCTGCTGCCGTACTGCTCGGCATTCCCATGTATTCCAATGCGGCCGGAATCATTCCCGTGGTCGAGGCGCTGCTCGGCAAGGGTGCGGCGCTCGGGACGGTCCTCGCCTTCATGATGGCGGTCATCGCCCTTTCATTCCCCGAGATGGTCATTCTGCGCAAGGTGCTGACGACCAAGCTGATCGCCGTGTTCATCGGCGTGGTCGGTACCGGCATTCTTGGCGTGGGCTTCCTGTTCAACGCCCTATTCCACTGAGAAGGATCGCACGATGAAAGAGGTCAAGGTGCTCGGCCCAGGCTGCGCGCGCTGCAAGGCGACCGAGGAAATGGTTCGGGTTCAGGCCGCCAAGCTCGGCATTCAGGTGAAGGTCGAGAAGGTGACCGACTACGCGGCCATCGCAGGGTTCGGTGTCGCCTCGACGCCGGGCATCGTGGTGGACGGCACGGTCGTACATGCTGGCGGCCTGCCGAAGCCGGAAGACGTCGCGAAGTGGCTGGCAGCGTGACATGGCTGCTTCGCTCGAATACCGGGTGCAGGCACGCCGAAACGGTGTCGGCAGCCGTCCCGCATCCGGTGCAAACCCGGACAGGGTCGGACCACCGACTGGCCAGATCCCGGAGCTCCCGGACCTTCGGATACCTCGTCTCGGCATCGTGGGGCAGCGGCAGGCCTCAGAGGTTTAAGGTCCGGCTTTTTGCACCGAAGAGCCGCATGATGCGCGCCGACGCCTCGACAACCAGGCGGTCAACCGAGCGCGGCCGCACCGCGCCGCAGAGCAGCAGGACGCATCGACGCCTGCCTATTCGTCTCGGGGCTCATGCTCGCGAGACCCTGCCGGACAGTGGGGATGCGGAGTTGGCGGTGACCTGAGCGTTCCATCATGTGCCCACCGATTCGGCACCAGATCTGTCATGATATTGTAATTGGACTCCTGTTGTTCGGACGACGAGTTGGACGCGTCAGGAGATCACCATGAACACGCTCCCCAGAACGATTCTCGGACTTGCATTTTCCCTGACCATGTCGGTCAGCGCCTTTGCGCTCGATGCCCGTTACACGGATGCCGACGGCGACCTCCTGGCCGACATTCCGACCGCTGCCGCCGATCTGGTCGATCCGCCGGTTCTGGTGTTCGCCTACACGCCGGTCGAAGATCCCGCAGTCTACGCAAAGGTCTGGGAAGGCTTCCTGGAGCATATGGCGACAGTCACCGGCAAACGTGTGCAGTTCTTCCCTGTGCAGTCCAATGCGGCGCAGATAGAAGCCATGCGAGCCGGTCGTCTGCATGTCGCGGCTTTCAACACGGGCTCCAATCCGCTTGCCGTGAATTGCGCCGGCTTTCGGCCCTTCGCGATGATGGCATCGAAGACAGGCGATTTCGGCTACAAAATGGAGTTCATCACCTATCCTGGCTCCGGAATCGAGAAGATCGAAGACATCAAGGGTAAGAAGATGGCCTTCACCTCCGAGACATCGAACTCGGGATTCAAGGCGCCGTCCGCTCTGATGCGCGATCAATTCAAAATGGAAGCGAAGCGTGATTTTGAGCCGGTCTTCTCCGGCAAGCACGATAACTCGATCCTGGGCGTCGCCAACAAGGACTACATGGCCGCCGCCGTCGCTTCTTCCGTTAGGGACCGGATGACTGCGCGGGGCGTCGTCAAGGCTGATCAGCTCAAGGTGATCTACGCATCCCAGGCCTTCCCGACCTCCGGCTACGGCACCGCTCACAACCTCAAGCCCGAGCTGCAAGCGAAGATCCAGGAAGCGTTTTTTAGTTTTAAGTGGGAGGGATCCGAGCTTCTGAAGGAGTTCGAAAAGTCAGAGCCCCCGCAAGAGAAATTTATCCGGATCTCCTACAAGGAAACATGGGAGGTCGTTCGCCAGATCGATCAGGCCATGGACATAAAGTATACCTGTAAGTAAGCAAGGCATCCGCTCGTGGGGCCGAGATCTGCGTCGTTCAGTGTTCAGCCGCACGACGCAGACTGTCGATGATGCCCCAAGGGGGCGCCGGGGTACATCTGACGTGCTGACCATCCACAATCTGGAAAAGCGCTACAAGACCGGTGATCGGGCCCTCAAAGGCGTCTCGCTCACTCTGGCTCCCGGTGACATCGTCGGCCTGATCGGGCCATCCGGCGCGGGTAAGTCGACGTTGATCCGCTGCGTGAACCGGCTTGTCGATCCCACGTCGGGCACCATCAAGCTGTTCGATCTCGACCTCACAAACCTGAGCGGTGGCGACCTGCGCAAGGCGCGCCGCCGCATCGGTATGATCTTCCAGGAATATGCGCTGGTCGAGCGCCTCACTGTCATGGAAAACGTGCTCTCCGGCCGTCTCGGCTATGTGGGATTCTGGCAGAGCTGGCTGCGCCGGTTCCCTGAGGCCGACGTGGCGCGCGCCTTCGCACTGCTCGGCCGCGTTGGGCTGACCGAATTTGTCGACAAACGGGCGGACGCCCTGTCCGGCGGGCAACGCCAGCGCGTTGGCATCGCCCGAGCACTCGCGCAGGAACCCGAACTGCTGCTGGTCGACGAACCGACCGCCAGCCTCGACCCGAAAACGTCCCGCCAGGTGATGCGCCTGATCCTGGAGCTTTGTGCCGAGCGCAAGTTGGCAGCGATCGTCAACATCCACGATGTCGTGCTGGCCCAGATGTTCCTGCCGCGGATCGTCGGCCTGCGGGCCGGCGAAGTCGTCTACGACGGCCCGGCCGCCGGGCTGAATGCTGAAGTACTGACGCGCATCTACGGCGAAGAGGACTGGGCCAAGACGTCGACGAACGAGGAGGCGAACGACACCGTGGCCCCGATCCCGATCGCCTCCACTCTCGAACGGCGCAACGCAGCCATGGCGGGCCCGTGATGACCGAAGCCATTCCCGCCCAACACCTGGTCTGGAAGCCCCCCCGCCTGATCGAGCGCGCGTGGCTGCGCTGGGTCATCCTCGGCGCGATCATCCTATACCTGTGGCTCGCACTGGGCAGCATCGACGTCAACTGGACGCGTGTTTCAGAAGGATTGGTCCGCGCCGCGCGGCTGTTCGCCGGGTTTCTGCAGCCGGATTTCACAACGCGCTGGAGAGACATCCAGCAAGGCCTGATCGAAAGCCTGACCATGACGGTCTGCGCGACAGTGTTCGGTCTGGTCCTTGCTCTGCCGATCGGGCTCGGTGCAGCGCGAAACGTCGCTCCGCTATGGCTCTATGGTCTCTGCCGCGCATTCATCGCGCTGGCGCGGGCCTTCCAGGAAATCATCGTCGCGATCCTGTTCGTCGCCATGTTCGGCTTCGGTACTTTCGCCGGCTTCCTCACGCTTTCGCTCTCCACGATCGGCTTCTTGTCAAAGCTGATCGCCGACGACATCGAAGAGATCGACCCGGCGCAGGTCGAGGCGATTCGCGCCACCGGCGGCGGCTTCTGGCAGGTGATGGACTACGCCGTTTCTCCCCAGATCGGCCCTCGGTTCGTCGGGCTAACGGCCTACAAGGTCGACATCAACTTTCGGGAAAGCTCTGTCATCGGCATTGTCGGAGCCGGAGGCATCGGCGCCACGCTCAATACGGCGCTCGACCGCTACGAATTCGACAGTGCGGCCGCGATTCTGCTGATCATCATCGGCATCGTGATGATCTGTGAGTACGGCTCGGGATGGATCAGAAAGGCGATGGCGTAGATGGCGATCGTAATCGGCAGCGACGGCGCGCGCCACTGGACGCTGCTCACCCCGGGAGAACAACGGTGGCGCTGGTTCGGCTGGCTCGTGCTTGCCGCGCTCACGGTGTTCTGCTGGCGGATCATGACGGCCGATACGATCTGGGCATTCGTCGCGGATGCCCCGACACAGGCGGCAGACATCTTCGGTCGCATGTTGCCACCCCGCTGGAGCTACATTGATCAGCTTTGGGGCGCCATCTGGGACACGATCAACATCGCCACACTCGGGACGCTGATCGCCATCGGACTGGCCACCCCGCTCGCGTTTCTGGCCGCCCGCAATACCACGCCGAGCGTGCTTTTCCTCCGCCCGGTCGCGCTGTTCGCCATCGTCGCCTCGCGATCGATCAACGCGCTTATCTGGGGATTGCTGCTCGTGGCGGTGCTCGGCCCCGGTGTGCTTGCCGGCATCTTCGCGATCGCGCTCCGCTCCATTGGGTTCATCGGCAAACTGCTGTACGAAGCCATCGAAGAAATCGATGAAACACAGGTCGAGGCGATCCGAGCCACCGGGGCCGGGCAAATGCAGGTCATAGGCTACGGCATTTGGCCGCAAATCCTGCCCGCATTCGCGACGATCTGCGTATTCCGCTGGGATATCAACATCCGCGAATCCACCGTCCTCGGCCTCGTTGGCGCTGGCGGTCTCGGTCTGGCGCTTGAAGGTTCGCTGAATACACTCGCTTGGCCGCAAGTTTCGCTAATTCTGCTGATCATTCTGGTCACCGTTATACTCAGCGAATGGATCACCGCTCAAGTTCGTCGGATGATCATCTGATATATAACTCTGGAATGCAGAATGCGTGGCCATGCATTTGGCTTTCAGCGGGACGCAGTTGCAACTGTAAGGGGCCTGTCTGGTTAATTTCATTTAAATCGATTTGGAAAATCGTCGATGGCCGGAGCCGGTTGCGCAGCGATGGTGTGAGAGCGCTGGCGGGTATTTCTTTTCCAGGTTGTCGTAGTCGAGTTCGATCCAATTGGCGTCATGGATCGGGCGATTGGGAGAGCGTCGGCGATGCCGGGATTTTCGCTGATTTCATATCGGCGGTCGGCGCGGGCGAGCGTCGGGGCGGCGAAGAGGCGCGGCATGCGGTGGTGGACGGCGGAGCGGCCCTCTAAATTTCGCTGCCGGATCAACCGCCTCAGGTCGTCGCCCAAGACGTCTATTCGGATCGAAGATCCACGCCAGACCGATCGCCGCTTAAAGAAGCGTCCGGTGCCGATGGAAACTGATTTGCGGACATTCTTCGAAGCGCCCTGTCGGATGGTTACATGCGGCTGTCATGAAAATTCCATAGCGTCGATTTGAGCGTAGTCCCTTCGTGATCGTCCCCGAGCTTGCAGGCCAGGAACGACGGCGCATCGGGCATCGCAGCGCCATGGGATGGCCGATTCACGGCCCCGGTCGGACTCGGCGGCGCCGGCACCAACAATAGTGAGATTGAAGCATGATAAAATCACTGATCGGTATGGTGATGCTCGCCCTGGTCGGAGGGACGGCACAGGCCCAGGAATTGACGGTCTACACCGCGCTCGAGGCCGATCAGATCAAGGCCTATCAAGTCTCCTTCGAGAAGACCAACCCGACCATCAAGATCCGCTGGGTCCGGGACTCGACAGGCGTCGTCACGGCGAAGCTCCTCGCCGAGAAGGCCGCTCCGAAGGCCGACGTCGTGTTCGGCCTGGCCGCGACCTCCCTGATGCTGCTCGACAAGGAAGGCATGCTCCAGGGCTATGCGCCCGTCGGGCTCGACAAGATCAAGCGTTCGATGCGCGACCCGGCCGAACCGCCGAAGTGGGTCGGAATGGATATTTGGGCCTCGGCGCTCTGCTTCAACACGGTAGAGGCCGGGAAGAAGAACATATCGATGCCGGCCTCCTGGGCCGATCTCGTCAAGCCCGAGTACAAGGGCCAGATCGCGATGCCGAACCCGGCTTCGTCCGGCACGGGGTATTTGATGGTCGCCTTCTGGCTTCAGATGATGGGTGAAGAGGCCGGCTGGAAGTACATGGACGCTCTGCATCAGAACGTCGCCGCCTATACCCATTCCGGCTCAAAGCCCTGCCGCCAGGCCGCTGCCGGCGAGTATGCCGTCGGTCTGTCGTTCGAGTACCGCGCCAACAAGACCAAGAAGGATGGCGCTCCGATCGAGGCGATCCTGCCGAAGGAGGGTCTCGGTTGGGACATGGAGGCTTCGGCCATCATGGCCACGACGAAGAACGTTGAGGCCGCGCGCAAGCTTCTCGACTGGTCGGTCACCGAAGAGGCCAACAAGCTCTACTCGGAGAACTACGCCATCGTCGCCTATCCGGGCGTGCAGGCGAAGCTCGATCATGTGAAGGGCGACGTGGAAGCCATGCTCGGCAAGAACGACTTCGTCTGGTCGGCCGCCAACCGCGACCGCGTCCTCGCTGAATGGATGAAGCGCTACGACGGCAAGTCCGAGAAGAAGTGACGGGGATCGACCCTTCGGGCCTGGCGGGACGCCGTGTCGCACGGCTGTCGCCGGGCCCTTCGCTGTGCCGCAGCGGCGAGTGGCGACCCTGATCCTGCCATCCTGCGAAGCAAAGGGCTGAAGACATGTACGCTACCGCCGGGTCCGACGATCCCTATCTCGTGATCCGGGGCGTCACCAAGCGCTTCGGTCCTTTCACCGCCCTCCAGGACATCGACCTCGATATCCACAAAGGCGAGTTCGTTTCCTTCCTCGGCCCATCCGGCTGCGGCAAGACGACCTTGCTGCGCGCCATTTCCGGACTGGATGTGCAGACCACGGGCAGCATCTGCCAGGGGGGGCGCGACATTTCGAGCCTGCCTGTCAGCCAGCGCGATTTCGGCATCGTCTTTCAGAGCTACGCGCTTTTCCCCAATCTGAAGATCAAGGACAATGTCGGCTACGGCCTGGTCTCGGCCGGCAAGAGCCGCAAGGAGATCGCCGACCGCGTCATGTATCTTCTCGGCATGGTCGGCTTGGCGGACCAGGCCGAGAAGTATCCGTCGCAGCTTTCTGGCGGACAGCAGCAGCGCGTGTCGCTTGCGCGTGCCCTGGCCCTGTCGCCGGGTCTCCTGTTGCTCGACGAGCCGCTGTCAGCCCTCGATGCGCGGGTTCGGGCGCGTCTGCGCGGCGAGATCCGCGAACTGCAGCAGCGCCTCGGCATCACCACCATCATGGTGACGCACGATCAAGAAGAGGCGCTGACGATGTCGGACCGCATCGTCGTGATGAGCAAGGGGCGCATCGAGCAGATCGGCACACCGGATGAGGTCTATCGCCGGCCGGCGTCGCCCTTCGTCGCCGATTTCGTCGGACGCATGAACTTCATCTCGGGCAAGCTGGTCGACGGCGGAGCCGCAGACTGCAAAGGAGCCATGCTCCGGTTCGTCGGCGAACTACCTTACGCCCCCGGGACGCCGGTCACGATTTGCCTGCGGCCCGAAGACGTTGTCGTACGCGAAGTGAGCGCCGGCTCGAACGTCTTCGACGTCGACGTGGGCGTGATGGAGTTCATGGGCAACCACTTCTCGACGACGCTTCATGTCCAGGGCTCGAACCTGAACATTTCCGCCGACCTTTCGATGAACGACGTCCGCGATCTCGGCATCAAGCCGGGAGCCCGTGTCTTGGCCTCTCTGCCGACCGACCGTTTGCGCGTCTTCGCGTCCGCCGCCTGAGAGCGGCGCGGCTCTCCGCCCCGGTACCGTGTTGAAAGGTCCATCGTGACGATGTCAGCGAGCACTCTTCCGCCGTCCGGTCTGCCGGCGGCTTCCGATGCCAGACCGGTGCGTCAGCGCGCCAGCCGCGACGATGTTCTAATGCGGCTCATCCTGGGCGTGCTCACCGTCTGGCTGATCGTCACGGTCCTCCTGCCGCTCAGCGCCCTGCTGATCAAGAGCGTCGAAAGCCCGTCCGGCGAGTTTGTCGGGCTGGCGAATTTCGCCCAGTATTTCTCCAATCCGGCTTTGACGGCATCGATCGGCAACAGTGTTTGGATCGCGCTGGTCAGCACGGCCATCTGTGTGCTGCTCAGCTTCGTTTTCGCCTACGGCATGACGCGCACCTGCATGCCGGGTCGCAGCGTGTTCCGGCTCATCTCCCAGATCCCGCTGCTGGCGCCGTCGTTGCTGCCGGCGATCAGTCTCGTCTACCTGTTCGGCAACCAGGGCGTTGCCAAGGATCTCCTGTTCGGCGCCTCGATCTATGGCCCGATCGGCCTCGTGATGGGCGAAGTCTTCTGGACCTTCCCGCACGCTCTCATCATCATGACGACCGCGCTCTCGACCTCGGATGCGCGCCTCTACGAGGCGGCCGCAGCGCTGAAGGCCAGCAATTGGCGGACCTTCTGGACAGTGACTATACCCGGCGCCCGCTACGGCCTGATCAGCGCGACCTTCGTCGTCTTTACGCTGGTGATCACCGACTTCGGTGTCCCGAAGGTCATCGGCGGGCAGTACAATGTCCTGGCGACCGATGTGTACAAGCAGGTGATCGGTCAGCAGAATTTCCGGATGGGCGCGGTCGTCGGCCTGCTCCTGCTCCTGCCCGCCATGCTCTCGTTCGCCGTCGATCAGTGGGTGCAGCGCCGGCAGTCGGCGGCCTTGTCGTCGCGCGCGTTGCCCTACGAGCCGAAGCCGAACGCCGCGATCGACGGGGCCGCCTTCGTGGTTTGCGGCATGATCGCCGCCGTCATCCTGGTCGTCATCGGGATGGCCTTCTTCGCGTCGATCGCCACCCTGTGGCCCTACAATCTGACGCCGTCCTTGAAGAACTACGACTTCGACAACATGGACGGCGGCGGCTGGGAGAGCTTCTACAACTCGCTGCAGATGGCCGGCTTGACGGCAGTCTTCGGGACCATCGTGGTGTTCACTGGCGCCTATCTGGTCGAGAAGACGAAGGGCTTCGGCATAGGCCGCTTCCTCTTCCAACTGCTCGCGCTGCTGCCGCTGGCGGTGCCGGGGATCGTCCTCGGCCTCGGCTATATCTTTTTCTTCAATTCTCCGAGCAACCCGGCCAATTTTATCTACGGTACCATGAGCATTCTCGTCGTCTGCTCCATGGCGCATTTCTATTCGGTCGCGCATCTGACCGCGGTCACGGCCCTGAAGCAACTCGACCAGGAGATCGAGACCGTATCGTCGTCGCTGCGCGTACCGTTCTACCGGACCTTCGGGAGAGTCACATTGCCGGTCTGCCTCCCTGCCGTGCTCGATATTGCAATGTATCTCTTCGTCAACGCGCTGACGACAGTATCGGCCGTGGTATTCCTCTATTCGCCGCAGACCACGCTCGCCTCGATCGCCGTCCTCAACATGGACGATGCTGGCGACGTAGCCCCGGCTGCCGCCATGGCGATGACCATATTCTTCGCTGCAACGGCGGTCAGGGTCGCGTACACGCTGCTCTCCGCCGGCGTCCTGGCGCGAACCCAGGCCTGGCGCCGACGCTGATCGGAAACGCCTTCGGGCAGCTCTGTTCGTCGACGCGGCTGTCGGCCAAATAGAGGTCCACATCGTCGTCGAGCATGCCGGACGCGGCCCCGACCTCGGCGTGCAGCGTCGGATGGTCCGCCCTGAGGCAGGGAGACAGTCCCCGCCCTCTGACCCGGACGCAGCTTCCGGCGTCCTTTGCACTTCGGACACGCTCAGATCGAGCGCTGGTTCACCCGGGCGGACAGGGCCTCGGCGCTCTCTTTCCGTTCCGAATAGCGGTCGACCAGGTAGTCGGCACGGTCGCGGGTCAGGAGGGTGAACTTCACCAGTTCCTCCATCACGTCGACGATGCGGTCGTAGTAGGCGGACGGCTTCATGCGGTCGTTCTCGTCGAACTCCGTGAAGGCCTTCGGCACCGACGACTGGTTCGGGATCGTGATCAGCCGCATCCACCGACCCAGGATACGCAACTGATTGACGGCGTTGAACGACTGCGAACCTCCGCTCACCTGCATGACGGCGAGGGTCTTGCCCTGGGTGGGGCGGACCGCACCGAGCGACAGCGGGATCCAGTCGATCTGGGCCTTCATGATGCCCGTCATCGCGCCATGCCGCTCGGGCGAGCACCAGACCATGCCTTCTGCCCAGGTGACCAGCTCGCGGAGTTCCTGCACCTTCGGATGGCTTGTGTCGGCATCGTCGGGCAAGGGCACTCCGGACGGGTTGAAGGTCCGGGTTTCCGCCCCGAAGCGCCGCAGAATGCGCGCTGCTTCTTCGGTGACAAGCCGGCTGAAAGAGCGCGATCGCACCGAGCCATAGAGCAGGAGGATGCGGGGCGGGTGGTCGGCCAGGGTGGCGGGGAACAGCCGCTCCGGCTCAACTAGCCGGAAGCAGGTTTCGTCCAATTGTGGGGTCGTCTCGTCGGATTCAGCCAACCCTGCGTCCCTCCGGGTCGATCAGCGGCGCGCCGTCCTCCTTGGCGAAGGGGCCGGGCGGCAGGCGGTCGAGGAGGTCGAGCACCGTCTCGCTCGGCCGGCACAGCCGGACGCCCTTCGCGGTGCAGAC